>JAISTZ010000099.1 GCA_031272345.1 Spirochaetaceae bacterium
GGCGTTCCCACGGCTCCCAACCACGAGGCCCGCTACAACTACTACTTTGACTACTTCAAGAAGAACTACCCGAACATCACGCTGATTCAGGGCGGCATCGACAACGACGACATCCAGACCGCGCAGTCCCAGGCCGCCGCCATCATAGCGGCGAATCCCGACCTTGTCGGCTACATCGGCTCCAACGCCGCGTACCCCATCGGCGTGGGCAACGCGGTGCGTGAGGCGGGCAAGACCGGCCAGATTCACGTGGTGGGCCTGGAAGGCATGACCGAGATTCTCGCGCTCATCAAAGAGGGCATCATCGACGGCAGCTCTTCGGCGCCCGTGGAAATTCAGGCGTCCCAGTGCGTGCTCCTGGTGTGGCAGCAGTCCCTGGGGAACGTGGTTCCCGCCATCACGAACACCGGCATCGACCTTATCACAAAGGAAAACATCGACGACCACATCGCGGCGAACAAGAACTTCTCCATAAAGGACGCACGGCTTAAAGCATACGGCATCGGGCAGTAAGCCTGCATGAACCGCGCCGCGCATTGACGGCGGAGGAAAACTCCCTGAGTTTTTCCAGATGCCCCGGTGCGGGCGCGGTCTCTTTTATGGAAAAAACATGGCTTTATTGCAGGCGCGGAACATCACCAAGGTCTTTCCGGGCGTAACGGCCCTGGACAGGGTGAATCTGGACATAGAAAGCGGCAGGATTCACTGCGTAATTGGAGAAAACGGCGCGGGAAAGAGCACCCTCATCAAGATTCTGATGGGCATCTACGCGGCGGACGGGGGGGAGCTCATCATAGACGGCAGAACCGTGGACGCCTCCAACAAGAAGGACCGGAAGTATTTTGACCGCATAGCTTACGTGCCCCAGGAGCTCGACCTCTTTACGGAGATGAGCGTGGCGGAAAACCTCTTCATGCCCTACAAGAGTCTGGGCGCGTCCGGCAGAATCGACCGGAGGAAGCTGGAAAGCGACGCCCTCCCCTGGCTGGAGCGGTTCAAAATAACCGCCCGCCCCGGGGCTCTCGTAAAGAACATCTCCGTTTCCGAGCGGCAGATGCTCCAGATTGTGCGGAGCATGACGAACACGGGCACGGAAATCCTCCTCCTGGACGAGCCCACCACGAGTCTTACCACAAACGAGACCGACAGGCTCTTCGAGGTGCTCAAGGAGCTGCGGGCCCAGGGCAAGGCGATCATCTTCATCTCCCATAAGCTCGAAGAAATTTTCGCCATCGGGGACACGCTGACGATTCTGCGCAACGGTGTGCGGGTGGCGGAGGCGCATTGCCGGGACGTCGACATCCCCTGGGTGATTTCCCACATGGCCGGGAGCGAGCTCAGCCAGGAGGAGACCTACAGGCCCCAAAGGACCGGCGGCGGCGTGCTCCTCAAGGTGCGGGGCTTAACCGGCGCAAAATTCCGCAACATCGACTTCGACCTGCACCGGGGCGAAATCCTGGGCTTTTCCGGGCTGGTGGGGAGCGGCCGCACCGAAATCATGCAGGCCCTCTTCGGGTACCTCCCCGTGTGGTCGGGGGAAGCTTTCTTTGAGGGACAAAAGTGGAATTTCGGCAGCACCACCAGGTCCGTAAAGGACGGCCTGGTGTATATGCCGGAGGAGCGCAAACAGCAGGGAATCCTGCCGCAGCTTTCGGTAAAAAAGAACATCAGCGTGGCCCTTCTGGACAAAATAAAAGAAGGGTTTTACCTTTCAAAGGAAAAAGAGACGGCCATCACGCGGGACGTGGTGGATGCGTACAACATAAAGATCGCCTCGTTTGAGCAGCTCATCCAGTTCCTCTCCGGGGGCAATCAGCAGAAGGTGATTATCGGCCGCGCCATGTTCAGCCACCCCAAGGCGCTGGTCTTTGACGAGCCCACCAAGGGCATCGACGTGGGCTCCAAGGCGGAGATTTACAAGCTGATGAAGCGCCTGGCCGAAGAAACCCAGATAGGCATCATCCTGATTTCCTCGGAGCTAAACGAGCTGCTCAAGTGCTCAAACCGGATAATCACGATTTATTTCGGAGAAAAACAGGGCGAGTCGGCCTATCCCTTTGACAAAGAGCAAATCCTGAACGAAATAATGGGCATGAAACGGCACGCGCATTCGGGCGCGGCATAGGAGCGTGTATGGAACTACCTGTAAGGAACAGATTGAAGGCCATAGGCGGCAAGCTGCTCGCCAGCAAGCTGCTGAGCATAGCGTTTATACTGCTCGTCCTCGTGGTGATAGCGGCTGTGGTGTCGCCGAATTTTCTCGGCGCCTACAACCTTCAGTCCGTGATACGGGACCTTGCGTTTGTGATGATCATAACCACAGGCCAGTCCTGCCTGCTCCTCCTGGGGGAGCTCGACCTTTCCGTGGGCAAGATGGCCACCCTCTCCGGAATGCTCGGGGGCCTGATGATGCTGCAACTGAACTTTCCGCCCTATCTTGCGCTCCTCATCAGCCTGCTCTTCGGTGTGCTCTTCGGCGTGGTCAACGGCGTCATCATAACGCGGCTCAAGCTGAACGCCATGATTGTCACCATAGCCACCCAGGGGGTCTACGCGGGCATAACCCTGGTCATTTCCAAGGGGCGCGCCATCGTGGGCATACCCGACTCGATCCACTGGATGGGCCGGGGCAACGTGGCCGGGATTCCCGTGCCGTTCATAATAGCGGTGATTCTCCTTGGGGCGATTCTCTTCCTCACCCAGAAGACGGTTTTCGGCCGCTGGATGTACGCCATCGGCAACAACAAGGAGGCCGCGCGCATCCTGGGGGTCAACGTCAACCTGGTGCGCACCGTGGTGTTCGCCATGATGGGCGGCCTCTCCGCGGTGGCGGGTCTGCTGATGATAACGCGCCTGGGCAATTCCCAGCCGAGCATCGGCGACATCTGGGTGATGAACTCCATAGCCGCGTCGGTAATAGGCGGGGTGGCCCTTACCGGCGGCATCGGCAATCCCTTCGGGGCCATTCTGGGCGCCTGCATACTCGCGGTGATACAGAACATGATAGTCCTCTTCAACGTGAACACCTACTGGCAGACCGCGGTGAGCGGCTTTGTGGTGCTCATAGCCATTTCGTTTGACTCGGTGGGGACCATCGTTGCCGAGATGCGGGCGCGGCGCAAGGCCCTGGCCGGAAGCGCAAAGGGTTGACCATGGACACGCCGATTCTTTCCGTGCGGAACATACAGAAATCCTTCGGCTCAAACGCCGTGCTGCGGGGAATCAACCTGGACGTATTCCCCGGGGAAGTCCTCGCCCTCATCGGCGGAAACGGCGCGGGCAAGAGCACCCTGGTCAAATCAATCATGGGAATCTACAAGCCCGAGGGGGGAGAAATTTTTATCCGGGGCGAGGCCGGGCTGGAAAAGCTGGAGTTCTCGAACCCAGCGGCCTCCCTCAACAAGGGAGTCTACCTGGTGCCCCAGGAGCCCATGCTCTTTCCAAACCAGACGGTCGAGCAGAACATCCTCATGGGTATGGGGGAGAAAAAATCTGAGCTCCTGGCCCGGCTCCACACGGTCATCACCGTGCTGGGCTGGAAGCTCGACCTGGGGCGGAGCGCCCGGAGTCTCACCATCGCGGAGCAGCAGCTCGTGGAAATCCTCCGGGGCCTCCTCAGGGACGCAAAGCTCCTCATCCTCGACGAACCCACCAGCGCCCTCACCTTCGATGAGGTGAATTCCCTCTTTGCGGCCATCGAAACCCTCAGGCAAAAGAACATCGGCGTCATCTACATAACCCACCGGCTGAACGAGGTCTTCCAAATCGCCACCAGGGTGGCGATCATGCGGGACGGCCTCATAACCCTGACCGGAGAAGCCGGCGAGTTCGACCGGGCCATGCTGGTAAAGGGGCTTCTGCCCGAGGACTTCACCGAGCGGGCCGCGGAGACGGAGCGCCGGGCCGTGGACTACAGGGCGCAGCCGGTGTTCGAGCTGCGGAATTTCTCCGGCTACGGCTTTGCGGACATCAGCCTGAAGCTGTACCCCGGAGAAATCCTGGGCTTCTGCGGGGTGGTGGGCGCGGGCCGCACGGAGCTGGCAATGACGGTCTTCGGGCGGGACAGGGCCCTCTCCGGCAGGGTGTTCCTGGACGGGGAAGACATCACGGGCATGACCACCGGGGAAATCACCAAAAAGGGCGTCAACTACGTGCCGGAAGACCGGTTTTTAAACGGCATCTTCCGGATATGCCACCTGGCGGGGAACATCACCTCCGCGTGCCTGCGCTCCATGTCCAGGTTTTTCCTGAACTCCGCCGCCGAGGGGGCGATCGCGGAAAAATATGTGGAGGATTTCCGCATCAAAACCACGGGAATCCGGCAGGAAATCGGCAGCCTGTCCGGGGGGAACCAGCAGAAGGCCGTCATGGGCCGGGCCCTCACCACAAAGCCCCGGGTGGTGATTCTCGACGAACCAACCCGGGGAATCGACGCGGGCGCCCGGGGGGACATCTACGCCATCATCAACGGGCTAAAAAAAGAAAACGTGGCGGTCCTCCTCATCTCCTCGGACATGGAAGAAATCGTGGAACTCAGCGACCGCGCGGTGGCCATGTTCCAGGGGCGCATCAGCGGCGAATTTACCGGGGATGAAATAACCCAGGACAATCTTATGCGGGCCTCCTTCGGAGTAACAGGGGCGGCAAAGGGGAGCGCCCTATGAAAGCGCCCAAGAATCTGCTCGGCATAATCTTCAGGGCAAGGGAAATCACCTCCCTCTCCTTTGTGGCCGCCCTGTTCATCATCGTGGGGTTTGTGAATCCGGGATTCCTCTCCCCGGACAACCTGCTGCTCACCTTAAATTCCAGCGTGGTCTTTGCCCTCCTCGCCGCGGGCACGGCCTTCATCATCATCACCGGCGAAATCGACGTGTCCATCGGCGCGGTGATGGGCCTGTGCGCGGCCGTGTCGGGCTCGATGATCCGGGACGGCTCCTCCTGGGCTTTGGCGGTGGGGGCGGCCCTCCTGGTGGGGGTGGCGTCCGGGGCGGTGAACGGCGCGGGGCACCTCTTCCTGAAAATTCCCTCTATAATAATGACCCTGGGCACCATGGGGGTGATTCGGGGGCTCATCTACGTGTTCACCGGTGGGCGCTGGGTGGAAAACGTGCCCTCCGCGTTCAAAAGCCTCTCCCAGGTAAACGTTGCGGGGGTTTCGGTGTTTTACTGGGGCGCCCTGGCCGTGTTTATCGCCGGAAGCGCCCTCATGAAGCGCACCCGGCGGGGGCAGTTTTTTGCGGCTATCGGCGACAACACCCCCTGCGCGGTCATGCTCGGCATCCCCGTCAGGGGGATGAAGATGCTCTCGTTCATCATCGCGGGGGTGTTCTACGCCGCGGCGGGGGTGATGTTCGTGAGCCGCACGGGCTTTGTCACCCCCGTTACCGGTTCGGGCTACGAGATGAAGGCGATCGCCGCCTGTGTTCTCGGCGGGGTGAGTCTCTCCGGGGGGGTGGGCTCCCTCCTGGGCGCGGCGGTGGGGGCGCTCTTCATGGCGTCCGTGGGGCGGATCCTGGTGTTCCTGAATTCCTCCGCCGATGACGACGTGATAACCGGGGTGATGCTCATCGTGATTGTGGTGGCGGACGCGCTGATTCAACAGCGCACGGTGGAGCGGTCCCGGAGGCAGCGGCTCCTGGCAAAGACCCGCGCCGGCGGAGAACCCAAGGAGGCGGACCATGCCTGACGTAACCCGACGTTTTTCGGCAAAGACGCTGCTCCGGTGGGAGACCTTCCTCATCATCCTCATCCTGCTGGAAATCGTCATCTTCGGCGTCATAAATCCCCGGTTCCTGCGCCCCCGAATCCTCTTCGGCAGCATCAAGGACTTCACGTCCATCTGCGTCATTTCGCTCTTCGTCACCTTCGTCATCATAACCGGGGGCATGGACATCCAGTCCGGCTCCATCGTGGGGCTTTCGTCCATACTGCTGGGCGTCATCTGGCACAAGATGGGCCTCAATATTTGGCTGGCCTGCGGCCTTGCGGTGCTGTCCGGCGGGGTCTGCGGGCTTTTCTCCGGGTTCCTGGTGGCCTATACCCGGGTTCCGGCCATGGTGGTCACCCTGGGGTGTTCGTTCCTCTACGCGGGATTCGCCAAGACCATCACCAAGATCGCCCGAATCGAGGCCCACACGGGAATCAGCAACTTCCCCAGTTACTTTACGGCCTTCACCAACTGGAGCGTGGGGGGAATCCCCTTCCAGTTTTTTATCTTCATATTCCTGTGCGCCCTGGCGCACATCCTCCTGCACCGGACAAAATACGGGCGCTACGTGTACCTCTGCGGCATAAACCAGAACGCCGCGGAGTATTCCGGCATCAACAGCCGCCGGATTATCATGAGCACCTACATCATCAGCGGCATGGGGGCGGCCCTGGCGGGGGTCATCTTCACGTCCTACCTGGGAACCGCCAAGTCCGACTTCGGCAAGGAGCTCACCCTGCCCATCATCACCGCCGTCGTTTTGGGGGGCACGTCCATCCTCGGCGGCAGGGGGACAATCCTGGGGACCGCCCTGGCGGCCCTGGTCATCGGGCTCCTGCGGTTCGGGCTTTCCATGGGCGGGGTGAGTCCCCAGTACCTTGACATTCCGGTGGGGGCGCTTCTGGTCGTCGCCGTCGGTCTCCGTGGTGTGGTTTCTATACCGGTTTATACCGGCAAGAAATAAATTTTCGTACTAAAAGGAGCGTAAAATGAAAAAGACAAGTTTTATGCTGATGGTTCTGGCGATTCTTCTGATTCCGGCGATGGTATTTGCCGGAGGCGGCCAGGACAAGGGCGGGGCAAAAAAGGACATAACCATCGTCTTTGTGCCCAAAATCACCGGCAACGCCTTCTTTGAAACGGCGAATGACGGGGCCCAGAAGTATTCCGCCCAGTGGGGCTTCAAGGTGCTGTATGAGGGCAGCCAGGAAGCGGCGGTGAACAACCAGGTAACAGTCATCCGCAACGCGATTAACCGCGGGGTGGACGGCATCTCCGTGTCCTCCCTGGACGCGACGGCCCTGGACAGCGTGATGAAGGAGGCTATCAAAGCCGGCCTGGCGGTGACGACCTGGGACTCCGACGTTTCCGGGGACGCCCGCACCGTGATGGTCTCCCAGGGCACCCCGGACGTGCTGGGCAAGATGCTCGTGGAAATGGGCGTGAAGTCCCTCACGAGCCGGGGCAAAAACCCCAAGTCCGACAAGATCAAGTATGCCTGGCACTATTCCCAGTCCACGGTGGCGGACCAGAACTCCTGGCGCGTCGCGGGGGAGGCCTACATCAAGGCGAACTACCCCAACTGGACGAACATCCGCCCGGACAACTTCTACAGCAACCAGGATGCGGAGCTCGCCATAACCACGGGGGAGGCCATCCTCAACGCCAACAAGGACATCGACCTCATCATCTGTAACGACTCCACGGCCCTTCCCGGCCAGTGCCAGGCGGCGCAGAACCTGGGTCTGGACAAGAACAGGGTGACCATCACCGGCTTTGCCCCGCCCAATTCCATCAAACCCTACGCCCGGGCGAACATTCTTGAGCGCTGGGGCCTGTGGGATTCCGGCGTCCAGGGGGCGCTGGGCTGCTATTTCGCCTACTACCTCGCCACGGGCAACAAAATCAAGGTGGGCGAAAAGGTGAATGTCCCCGGTATCGGCACGGTGGAAATCCTGCCCAATACGGTGCTTGACCCCAAGGCGTACACCGCGGATAATTCCGGGGTTGTGCTTCTGCCGGAGCGCGTGGAGTTCACCCTCGAAAACATGGACAAGTACGATTTCTAGGGTCACGCTGAAAAACGCTCGATGCGTTTTTCAGTGCTTCTCTTGTGCGAATACGCCGTCCCGCTCCGGCGGGGCGGCTATTCTTTCCCAAGGAGTTTTTTATGGCAGATTTAGACGGAAACAAGGCGGAAAAGGACTATCACGCCGATAAGCCCTTCGCCGTGTCAGGCAATTTTCACGTGAAGGGAGCGGCGAATCTCGACTGGGGCGTCAAGAAGCGGCTTTCAAATATCTTTAACCCCCGCACCGGAAACACGGTCATGTTCGCCTTTGACCACGGCTACTTCATGGGCTCCGTGTCGGGGCTGGAGCGGCTCGACCTGCTCATGCCCAAGCTGATTGACCACGTGGACGTGCTCATGGCAACCCGGGGCGCCCTCCGCACCTGCGTCAGGCCGAATTTCCGCAAGGGAATCGCCCTGCGGGTCACCTCCGGCTCGTCCATGCTGAACGACGACCTCAGTCACGAGGTGGTCGCCGTGGACATGGAAGACGCGATCCGCATGGACGCGGACGCCCTGGCGGTGCAGGTGTTTGTCGGCGCTGACGGGCAGCTCTCCAGCCTGGAGAACCTCTCGAAGGTGGTGAACGCGGCGAACCGCTACGGTATAGCCACCCTCGGTGTGGTGGCGGTGGGCAAGGACATGGAGCGCACGGACAAATACTTCAAACTGGCCACCCGGATCATCGCGGAGCTGGGGGCAAACATCGTCAAAACCTACTACTGCGAAAAATTTGACGAGGTTGTGGCCGCGTGCCCGGTGCCCATCGTTGTGGCCGGGGGCAAGAAGCTGCCGGAAAAACAGGCCCTGGAAATGGCGTACAACTCCATCCAGGGCGGCGCCCGGGGCCTGGACATGGGGCGGAACATCTTCCAGAGTCCCAATCCCGCGGCCATGGCGGACGCCATCGCCAAAATCGTGCACCGCAAGTTCACCGTCAAGGAAGCCTGGGAGTTTTACAGCGACGCCGTCGGGCAAAAAAGCTGATTCCGGCCGGGGCCCCGGGGCGGTTTACCCGCCCGGCCCTTTGTGGTACCATGGGCCATGTCGATTTTATACGTCCTTGATTCTTACGCCCTGATTTACCGGTCCTATTTTGCGTTCATTTCGCGGCCCCTCACCAATTCGCGGGGCCAGAACGTCTCCGCCGTGCACGGGTTTTTCCGTTTCCTCAAGTCGGCCCTGGACCGGTACAAGCCCGGCTACATCGCCGCGGCCTTCGATTCCCGAACCCCCACCTTCCGCCATCAAATGTACGGCGGATACAAGGCCACCAGGCAGAAGGCCCCGGAGGACCTCCACGCCCAGGTGCCGGTGATCGAAGACATCCTCCAGGCCCTGGGAGTCCCCGCGCTCTCCTGCGAGGGCTTTGAGGCGGACGACGTGATCGCCGCGGTCTCCAGGCTGTGCGTCCAGGCCGGGATGGGCTGCCGGATTCTGTCCGGGGACAAGGACCTGATGCAGCTCCTGGGCCCCCAGGTCGACATGCTCAGGAGCGACAAAACCGGCGGCTGGGAGGTCGTGGACGAGGGGTCCGTCCTGGCCGAGTGGGGGGTCACCCCGGCACAGATGCTCGACCTCCTGTCCCTGAGCGGGGACTCGGCGGACAACATCCCCGGAGTGCCCGGCGTGGGGGACAAGACCGCCGCAAAGCTCCTGGGGACCTACGGCAGCCTGGACAACATCTACGCCCACGCGGATGAAATCCCCGGGGCCATGGGCAAGAAGATCCGGGAGGGCAGGGAAAGCGCATATTTCTCCAAAAGCCTGATCGCCCTCCGGGAGGACGCGCCCTTCCTGATCGACGGGAAGCCCCTCTCCGGGCCGGAGGCCCTCTTCGCGGCCTGTTCCACCGAGCGCCTGCGCTACGACGAGGCCGCCGGGGCCCTCTCCAGGGCGGAGCTCCCGTCAATCGCAAAGCTGTACGGCGCCGGGGAGGAGGCGGTCCGGGCTCGCGCCGCCCCTGCGGAAGGGCCCTCCCCGGCCGCTGCCGCCCCTGCGGAGCAGGCGACGGAGGGGGCCGTCCGCAGGAACACGGCCGATTACCGGGCTGTCCGCACAGCGGCGGAACTCCGGGCTTTCATCGACAACATCGTCAACGGGGGCAAGAAGGCCGCCTTCGACCTGGAGACGGATTCCCTTAACACCCTGGAGGCAAGGCTCGCGGGGTTCTCCCTCTGCGCGGAGAAGGGGAGGGGAGTCTACGTGCCCCTCATCACCGGGGACGCCCTCCTGGAGGAGGATCTCCTTTCGGAAGCCGAGGCCCTCAAGGAACTCAAGCGGCTCTTCGGGGACAGGGACTGCCTCCTGGTGATGCACAACGGCAAGTTCGACTGGGAGGTGCTCCGCTCCCACGGGATGGAGCCTCCAAAGGCAAAGCTCTTCGACACGATGATCGCGGCCTGGCTTTTGGAGGCCGACCGGGCGTCCTTTTCCCTGGAATCCCTTGCCAGGGCAAAACTGGGGCTGGAGGGGGTCGCCTTTAAGGACGTGGTCCCCAAGGGCGGGGTCTTCACGGACGTGGGCGTGGACAGGGCCGTGGACTATGCCGCCGAGGACGCGGACTTCACCTGGCAGTTGTACGAATACTACGAGCCCCGGCTCCGGGAGGCGAACCTGGACGGGCTCTTCTGGAACCTGGAGATGCCCCTGGTGCCCGTGCTGGCGGACATGGAAATCGCGGGAATCCGCCTGGACAAGGGGGCCCTCCTCACGTGCGGACAGGAATTCGAGGGGCGGATCAAAAACGCCGAGGCCGAGATCTTCGAGATCGTCGGTCACCCCTTCAACATCGCCTCCCCCTTGCAGCTTCAGGAGGTGCTCTTTACGGAGCGGAACCTCCCCAGGGGCAAGAAGACCAAGACCGGATTTTCCACGGACACCACCGTGCTGGAGGAGCTGGCGGCCCTGGACCCGGTTCCAAAAAAAATCCTCGAATACCGCTCCATGGCGAAGCTCAAGTCGACCTACGTGGACGCCCTGATTCCCCTGGCTGACAAAGATTCCCGGGTGCACACGAGTTTTATCCAGACCGGAACCGCCACGGGCAGGCTTTCGAGCAGGGACCCGAACTTGCAGAACATCCCCGTCCGGGAGGAGGACGGCAGAAAGATCCGCCGGGCCTTCATCGCCGGGGAGGGGCGGGCGCTCGTGTCCGCGGACTACTCCCAGATCGAGCTCGTCATCCTTGCCCATCTCTCCCTGGACGAAAATCTCCTCCGCGCCTTCCGCTCCGGCGGGGACGTGCACCGGGCCACCGCGGCCCTGATCTTCGGGGTGGATGAGGGGGCCGTCACCCCGGACATGCGGCGGGCGGCAAAGGCCGTCAACTTCGGCGTCATGTACGGCATGAGCGCCTTCAGGCTGTCCAACGAGCTCGGCATTTCCCGCTCCCAGGCGGCGGACTTCCTTGCCGCCTACAACGCCACCTATTCGGGGGTGCAGGCCTACTTTGCCGGGGTGATTGAAAAGGCCGAGGAGACCGGCTACGTGGAGACCCTCTTCGGCAGAAGGCGGGCAATCCCCGAAATCCGCAGCAGGAACAGGGTGGAAAAAGCCGCCGCCGAGCGGATCGCCAAGAATACGCCGATTCAGGGGTCCGCCGCGGACGTGGTCAAGAAGGCCATGCTGGCCCTGGACGGGGCGCTCAGGGCCCGCGCAAAGACGCTGGACGCCCGGCTCCTCCTCCAGGTCCACGACGAGCTGATTCTGGAGTGCCCCGCCCGGGACAGTTCCGAGGTGCAGGCCCTGGTGAAGGAGGTGATGGAAGGGGTGGTCACCCTGAAGGCGCCCCTGCGGGTATCCGTGGAAGCGGGCCCCTGCTGGGGGGACTTCCACTAGGCCTAGCTGATTGCCCGCATTGCCCCCGCGTCAAAGTGGAAGTTCGACCCCAGGGCGTAGCCGGCCTCTTTTGAGGCCAGGAACACGTAGAACTTGGCCGTTTCCTCCGGGGAGGCGTAGCGCTTGATCGGCGTCATGCTTGAGGCGATGCGGTCAAAGTATTCCTGCACGGTGATGCCCTCCTGCTTTGACAGAATCCCCGCGGTCTTGTACCAGTCCGGGGTGAGCACCAGGCCGGGCGCGATGGACAGGGCGCGGATCTTGTACTGAATCAGCTCATCCGCCAGGCAGCGGGTGAACATGGTGAGGGCCGCCTTGGTGGTGTTGTAGATCGGCTCGTAGTACAGGGGCTGGGTGGCGCACATCGACGTGGTGACGATGACGACTCCCTCGCCGCCGCCCTTTGCGATGCGCTCCCTCATCTGGGGCACGACCAGGCGGGTAAGGCGCACGGTTGCCATCACGTGGAGGTCCCAGTAATACTGCCATTTGTCGTCGTTGTCGTCCAGGCATTTTTCCTCGGAACCGGCGCCCGCGTTGCTGATAAGGATGTCGGCCCCGCCCACGGATGCCGCGAAGGCCGCAAGGGACTCGCAGTCCCCCCGCCTGGATACGTCCGCGCCCTTGCCCCACACCCTGCGGCCGGGGTATTTAGCGGACAGGTCGGCCACCACGGCCTTGATGCGCTCCTCGTTCCGGGCGGCGATTATCACATTGGCTTTTTCTTTTAAAAATTCTTCGGCAACCGCCAGGCCAATGCCCACGCTGCCGCCGGAAATCAACACGGTTTTGTTTTCGAGTCCCAGGTCCATATATGCCCCTACTGATTTTGAAGCTGCCAACAAGGGCAGGGGAGCGGACGCGCCGCCTCCCCCTGCCGATGCTGTTTACTTGTTGCCGGCGTGTACGGCCAGAAGCTCGTCCACGTTGTCCTTGGTGTACAGCGGGCAAAGGATGTCCGTGTTCACATAGCCGGTCTGCTTGCCGCTGAGGATGTCGTCAGCCATCTGAAGGATGCGGATCGACAGGTCGTTGGCGTTCTGGAAGGCCGTTGCGGTGAGGCGGCCTGATTTGATCAGGATGGCCGCGCCTTCGTCGCCGTCAACGCCGTAGGCCTGAATCTTGCCGTAGGCCGGGTTGTCCTTGATGGCCTCGAGGGCGCCCATGGCCATGTTGTCGTTCATGGACACGATGGCGTCGATGGCCCTTGCGCCCGACGCCTGCACCCAGTCTTCCATGAATTTCATGGCCTCGTCGTTCATCCAGTGGGCGGAGTCCTCCCGGAAGATCTGCACGTCCGGGCGCTTGTCGAAGAATTCCTGCTTCCAGGCCCTGCGGCGTTCCACCGAGTGCAGGTTGCCGTCGGGGCCGCGGAACACGACCACCCGCGCGCCCTGGGGAATCTGGGTGAGCGCATACCGGGCGACCACCGCGCCCTGCTCGTAGGGGTCCGCGTCAACACTGTTTGAGTTGTTGAGAATCGCCGGGTCCGTTGAACGGGGGTTGGTGAGAATCACCGGGATTTTTGCGTTAATCACCTTCTGGATGCCGGGCTTTGAGGCCTCGGTGTCATTCGGCTGGATGATGATCACGTCGTACTTGTTGGTGATGGCGTTTTCGATCAGCTCATTCTGCCGCATGTCGTTTGCCTGGGCGTCAAGGATTTCCAGCTTGAAGTTGTGCTTGCCGGTCTTCATGTCCGCTTCCATGCTCTTTGCCATCCATGCGGGGAACATGTCGGCCATGCTGCGGGCGATGAACACCACGCGCTTCTGTCCGGCATCCTTGCTGCCGCCGGCGAACATCACGGAACACGTGACGAGGGCCGCCAATAGGATTGTTGCGATTTTTTTCATTGTTTCCTCCAAACAACGCAAGATATTTTAAGCGTAATACCACGCCTAATTTCTGGACTCCGATTCCCCGGGGGAATCGCCGCTTATGACCGCGGGCCGGGAACGTTTGGCCTTGGTGTTGATGTCGATAACCACCGCCGCCGCGATGATGACGCCCTTTAAGATTTGCTGCACATAGGAATCAACCCCAAGCAGGTTCATGATGTTGTTCAGGATACCCACGATGAAGCTGCCCGCGAAGGTCCCCATCGCCGTGCCGATGCCGCCGGAAAAACTCGTCCCCCCGATGACGGCCGCGGTGAGGCCCTCGAATTCGTAGCTGACCCCCGCGCCGGGGAGACCCGCGTTCACCCTGGACATGAACACGATGCCCGCCAGGCCCACGAGGAAGCCGTTGATGACATAGCACAGGAATTTTGCCCGGGGGGTGTTGATGCCCGATGCGTTTGCCGCCTCCTCGTTGCCCCCGATGGCGTAGAGGGCGCGGCCGAACCGGGTGTGATTCAGGATGTACCAGGTGACCCCGAGCATGAGAATCATAAAAATCACCGGAATCGGGATGAAGGCCACGGAACCCTGGCCGAAGACATTGAAACGGCCGATCTGGTAAATCGGCTGGCCGAAGGTGTAGAGCAGCACCACCCCGCGGCTTATCGTGGTGACCGCCAGGGTCGCGATGAAGGGCGGAGTCTTGAACACGCTCACCAGAATCCCCGAGAGCACGTTGAAGGCCACCGCCAGGGTCATGCCCACGGCAAAGGACAGGGCCAGGTTCCCGGTGGCCTTGAACACCACGATTCCGAACACCCCGGACACCGCGAGCACCGCCCCGCAGGACAGGTCGATGAGGCCCGCGATGATGAGCATGGTTTCACCGAAGGCCAGAATCGTTACCACCGAGTTTTGCCGCAGCACGTTGATCAGATTCTGGGCGCTCAGGAAATTCCGGTTGAGGAGGGAACTCAAAATGAACGCCCCCACCAGAATCACAAAAATGCTGTATTTGCCCAAAAAGGCCGTTATTTTTGTCTTGCCGGCGCCTGCCATCTTCTACCTTCCTTCCTTGTTGTTTTGCGGCCCCTGGGGGACCGTTTGGGCCGCCACGTTTGTGGCGTACCGCATGATCAATTCCTGGGAAAAATCCGGCCGCAGGATGTGGCCCGCGATCCGCCCCTTGCTCATCACGTAGATTCTGTCGCACATGCCGATGAGTTCCGGCAGCTCCGAAGAGATCATCACGATGCCCTTCTTGCCCCCGGACACGATTTCCGCCATGAGCTTGTAGATTTCGTATTTTGCCCCCACGTCGATGCCCCTGGTGGGCTCGTCCAGAATCAGGGTTTCCGCCTCTTTGATCAGCCACTTGGCGAGGACCACCTTCTGCTGGTTGCCCCCGGAGAGATTCCCCACGGGGGTTTCCGGGCTCGGTGTTTTGAGCCGGAGGCTGGCGATTTGCTCCCCCACTTCCGCGTCTTCTTTTTTCTTGTGGAGGTAGCCGTGATAGATGTAGCGCAGGAGATTCGGCAGGGCCATGTTCTCGGTGACGCTCCGCAGGAGCACGAGCCCGTAGCGCCGGCGGTCCTCCGAACACATGGCTATGCCCTGGGCCACACTCCCGGCCACGCCTTTTATGTCCACAGGCTTGCCCCGCACGAGCACCCTGCCGGAATCGATCGGGTCGAGCCCGCAGACGGCCCGCATCACCTCGGTCCTGCCCGCGCCCACCAGGCCCGCGAAGCCCACAATCTCACCGGCGCGCAGGTTGAAGTTGATGTCCGTGAACACCCCGGCCCGGGAGAGCCCTTCCACCCGCAGCAGCTCCTCCCCGGGGGTGACGGCGGCCTTGGGGTAGTCGTCCGCTATCTCCCGGCCCACCATCATCTTGATGACCTTCTCGATACTGAGGTTCTCCGCTTTGTCGCTCCCGGCGACCCTGCCGTCCCGGAACACGGTGATCCGGTCGGCGATGCGGAAGAGCTCGTCCATCTTGTGGGAGATGTAGATGACGCTCTTGCCCCTGGCGCGGAGGTCCGCCACTTTTTTGAGGAGATCGTCCGCCTCTTTTTTTGCCAGGGACGAGGTGGGCTCGTCCATGATGATCACCTGGGAATCCTTCTGAATCGCCTTGATGATTTCCAGCATCTGGATGTCCGATATGGAAAGAAATTTGAGCTGCGTGTGTATGCCGTGGATGAGCCGGGGGTTGTTGAGGAGGCCCTCCTTGCGGAGGAGGCTTTCCGCTTCCCCGTAGATCGTGCGCCACTTTACGCCCCCGAATTTGTTGACCGGCAGGTTCCCCATGTAGAGGCTCTCCGCGACGGTCATCTCCGGAACGTAGGCGCACTCCTGGGGGATCATCGCGATGCCCCGCTTCCGGGCGTCGCTCGGGCTGGCAATGGCGGCCGGCTTGCCCTCGATGAGAATTTCGCCGGAATCCGCCTTGTACAGCCCGTTGACGATCTTCATGAGGGTTGACTTGCCCGCCCCGTTCTCGCCGCAGAGGGCGTGGACCTCTCCCAGCCGGGCGGAAATACTTACATTGTTCAGCGCCACAACCCCGGGGAAGGTCTTTGTTATGTTTTTAATCTCCAAAAACGCCGAATCCATCCTGTTTGTCCTGAAAACCACGTATTGATGATAATATTACCATACCCTGGGCGCTTTGTCAAGCTAAAAAAAAGCTGTTTGTGAAAACCGCTTAAAAAAACGGCTAGGCCGAGGCTGCCAGAATCTTCTCCAGGGTGTTCGCAAAGCGTTCCAGCTCCTTTTTGCCGTAATTCCTGGGGCGCTCGAAAACTACCCCCATGTTCACGAGACTCACGGCGAAGTTGCGCGCCGAAAGGCGCTCCCCGATATTTTCCCCCGTAAAGGCGACCCCCCGGTCGCTCAGAACCGCGAGGCCCTTTTTTACGAGCCGCGCCGCCAGGGGGATGTCCCTGGTGACGGCCACGTCCCCGGGGGCAGCGTGTTCGGCGATGTAGTCGTCCGCCGCGTTTTCCGCCGCGCCCGTAACGACCATCCCCACCAGGGGATTCTTTGTAAAGAGGGGGACGTCCCTGTTTGCCACAAAAAACACGTTCCGTCCGCGGCGCAGGGAAAACCGTATGAGCATCTGCCGGGCCTCCTGGGGCATGGAATCCGCGTCAGCCCAGATCGTCATGTGAGGACCCTGTCTATCTTGTCTATCATCTCCAGGGTGATCCGCTCCACCTCGTTCAGCTCCGGGTTGGGTTCGCCGTCGGGGTTTTCCCCGGCCCGGTGTTTTTCCTTGTAGAGCTCGTCGCAGAGCATTATCCCCGCGAGAATCGCGGTCTTGATTCCATCCGGGCGGAGGGTTGAATCGGCGTTGTTTTTTTCTATGATGCGGGCCATGTTCTTGAAATTTTCCAGCAGCATCATCAGATACCGGTCGTCTTCCTTTGCGGCGATTGAAAAATCAGTACCCAAAACGTCGATATGAAGTGTTCCCATATACGTTAAAAGATGTCGAACTGGGGCGCCAGGTCGTCACCGGATGAGGCCGTGGTTCCTTCCGGCGCGTACCCGGCGTCATCCACGCCGAATTCGTCGAAATCATCCACCGCGCTCTCATCCCCCCCGAAATCCAGGGGATCGTCCGCCGGGGGGGGCTGGGGAATCGGCCTGGCGGCGGAAGTCCCGCCGCCGGGGGAGTCCCCCAGGCCCACGGTCTCGATGATCGTGTTCTCCACCGCGTCGAGCTTGTTGAGGGCGTTGAGGATGCCCTGCTCGATTCTGCCCTGGTTCATCTGGAATTCGTTCAGCCGCGCCTGGAGGGACCTGTTTGACCCTTCCAGGGCGGAGCACCGTTCCTTTATGCTCGCCTTTTCCGATTCCAGGGCGGAGGCCCTGTCCTTGAGGGACAGGTTTTCCCGTTCCAGGCCGTCGCATTTTTCTTTTAAGGACCTGGCGGACCTGACTTCCTCAGCCATGGCGGCGGCTCTCTGTTGCAGGGTGACTTTTTCGGATTCAAGGATCCCGCATTGACTCTGGAGGGACTTGTTTTCGGTCGAAAGGGCCAGGATTTTTGAAATCGCCGATTCGATCTTCTGCTCCAGCAACTGCATTTGACTCAAAGAAATCATGATACCCCCTATGGGCGCTGCCCCGGCGCGGGGAAGCGGTCCCCCTGGTTACAGCGCTTTTTTTGCCGCTTCGACAACCGCCTTGAAGGACTGGGAGTCCTCGATAGCCATGTTGGAAAGGGCCTTCCTGTTGATGGCTATTCCGGCCTTGGTGAGGCCCGAAATCAGCCGGGAATAGGAGATGCCCTCGGCCCGGGCCGCCGCGTTGAGCCGGGTTATCCACAGGGCCCGCATGTCACCCTTCCTGTCCCGCCTGTCCACATAGGCGTGGCAGAGGGCCCTGGTGACCGCGTCCTTTGCGGCCTTGTAGTTGGTACCCTTCCGGCCGCTGAAACCCTTGGCCAGTTTGAGTATCTTTAAGCGCCGGTTTTTCCGTTTTGCGCCGTCAATCGCTCGTGACATACCACACTCCTTTGCCTACCCGTAGGGCAGCAGCTGCTTGCGGACCTTTGCGGAATCCGCGGGGCTGAGAATACCAGGACTCCGCAACTGGCGTTTGCGTTTCTGGGCCTTTTTGGTCAAAATATGGCGAAGATTCATCTTCTTGTACTTGACCTTGCCGCTGGCGGTGAGGGAAAACCGTTTGGCCGCCGCGCGTTTTGTTTTCATCTTTGGCATAATCGCTTCCTTATCATTTTTTCGCCTTCGGGTTCAATATCATAGACATGAACCGGCCTTCCATGGCCGGCGGTTTTTCTACGACATACTCTCCCTCGATGCGTTTCAGTACCTCGTTCAGCACACCGACCCCCAGGTCGGTATGGGCCAGCTCCCGCCCCCGGAACCGGATCGTGACCTTTACCTTGTTGCCTTCGCCCAGGAATTCCCCCACGTGCTTGGCCTTTACGTCAAGGTCGCCGGCGCCGATTTTGGGCTGCATCCGGATTTCTTTTAATTTTAGCAGTTTCTGCTTTTTTTTGGAATCCCGCAGTTTTTTTTCAGCTTCGAAACGGTACTTGCCGTAATCCAGAATTTTGCAGACCGGCGGATTTGCCTGGGGCGCCACTTCTACCAGGTCCAGCCCCCGATCCCGCGCCATGTGGAGGGCCTCAAGGGTTGGAACAATCCCCTGCTGGCCCGCCGTGTCGTCAATCAACCTGATTTCCCTGACACGGATTTGCTCGTTAATTCGTAAACCTTTTTCCGCCAACTATCCTCCTATGCGTTTGGTGCGCCTTCCTGGTTCCACGGGTGGACATCAGAACTGCGCAAAGCTTGTTTTTCAGTATACCAACTTTGCAAGGGCCTTGTCTAGTGGGGAGGGCAAAAAAAGCAAAAAAACCGCCCCCTACGGGCGGTAGCGCAGGGTCCGCATGGAATTGAGTATGGCTATGACCGCCACCCCCACGTCCCCGAAGACCGCCTCCCACATGGTGGCCGCCCCGAAGGCGCCCATCACCAGAATCAGCGCCTTCACCCCCAGGGCGATGGCGACATTCTGCCGCACCACCGCGCGGGTTTTCCGGGCTATCCTGAGGGCGTCCGTGAGCTTTGAAAGCTCGTCGGTCATGAGCACGACGTCCGCGGCTTCGATGGCCGCGTCGCTCCCCAGGCCCCCCATGGCGACCCCCACGCCGCTTCGGGCAAGGACCGGGGCGTCGTTGATGCCGTCCCCCACGTAGAGGACGCAGCCGGGACTCGTCCGCGCGGCCTCCAGCTCCTCAAGGCGCGCCACCTTGTCCTGGGGGAGGAGTTCGGCCATCACGCAGTCCAGCCCCAGGGCCTGCCCCAGGCGCTCCGCCGCCCCCCTGGAGTCCCCGGTGAGCATGACCGTCCTCCTGACCCCGAGTTTCTTGAGGGACGAGAGGGTCTCCGCCGCGTCCGCCTTGGGCTCGTCCGAGGCCGAAAGACGGCCCGCGAAGGCCCCCTCCACGGCCACGAACACGGCGGCCCCCACGGAGGCCGCCCCCCCTTCGGGAACGACAACGCCCTGTTCCTCAAGGAATTCGCGCTTCCCCGCCAGGGTGACTTCCCCGTCAACCTTCGCCTTCACGCCCCTTCCGGGGATGTCCTCGTAGTCCGACACCCGCTCCTTGTCGATTTCAGAACCGCCCTCCAAAAACGCCTTCCGTATGGACAGGGCGATCGGGTGGGTGGAGAAACACTCGGCGTAGGCCGCCTTCTCCAGGAGGGTCTCCAGGGAAAATCCCGGGGCCGGGGCAATCTCCGTGAGCCCGAAGGCGCCCCTGGTGAGGGTGCCGGTCTTGTCGAAGACCGCCGTGTCTACGGCGCAGAGGGCCTCCAGGTAGTTGCCCCCCTTGACGAGGACTCCGTGTTTGGACGCGCAGCCGATGCCCCCGAAGAAGCCCAGGGGGATGGAAATCACCAGGGCGCAGGGGCAGGACACCACGAGGAATATCAGGGCCCGGTGAATCCACCCCTGGAAGGAGGCCTCCCCCCCCAGGGCGAAGCGGATCACCAGGGGAGGGATGAGGGCCAGGCCCAGGGCCGCGAAGACCACCGCCGGGGTGTACCACCGGGCGAATTTGGTGATGAAGTGTTCCATCTTGGCCTTCCTGCTCCCGGCGCTCTCCACCAGGCTGAGTATCTTTGCGGCGGTGGATTCCCCGGCGGTTTTCGTCACCCTGAGCGCCAGGAGGCCCGTGGTGTTGATCGACCCCGAAAGGACTTCGGTTCCGGGGGCGCAGTCCCTGGGGAGGGATTCCCCCGTGAGGGCCGACGTGTCCAGGGCGGACACCCCCTCCGCCACGACCCCGTCCAGGGGCACCCGTTCCCCGGGCCCCACCACGATGAGGTCCCCCACGGCAACCTCCTCCGGGGACACCCGCCGTATCTCACCCCCGGTCTTGAGATTCGCGTAGTCCGGCCTGATGTCCATGAGGGCCGCGATGGACGCGCGGGACCGGCCCAGGGCATAGTCCTGGAAGGCCTCGCCCACCTGGTAGAAGAGCATCACCGCCGCGGCTTCCGGGTATTCGCCGATGGCAAAGGCGCCGATGGTGGCGAGGGTCATGAGGAAATTTTCGTCAAAGACCCTGCCCCGGCGGATGTTCCCCAGGGCACGCAGGAGCACGTCCCCCCCGATGAGGAGGTAGGCCCCGGCAAAGAGGGCCGTCACCACGGCAGGGGAAAGGGGGGTGGGGGCGAGGGCAGCGGCGAAGAGGACCGTCCCGGCGCAGACGCGCAGGGCGGCGGCTTTCCGGCTTTTTTTGCTCCGCCCTTCCCCTTCGGCCGCGCAGTGCCGGCAGGGGCAGGAATTTTCCGGCGTGTCAGCCATGGGGTCCCCCTTCGTTTGCGTGTAAAAGCCCCTGGTAAAAGACATTGCCCACGTGTTCGTCGTCCAGGGCATAGAACACGGTCTTCCCCTCCCTGCGGTGTTTGACCAGTTGGGTGTCCCGGAGGACCTTGAGGTGGTGGGACACCGCGGGGGCGGTCATGTCGAGGAGGGCGGCGATGTCGCACACGCACATCTCCGCAAGGAGCAGGGCGTTGATTATCTTGAGCCGGGTTGGGTCGTCCAGGGCCTTGAAGAGCCCCGCCGCCCGCTCTAGCCCGTCGTCCGGGGTGAGTCCCTGCCGCACCCGCCGCACCACGTCCTCGTGAATCATCACGGCGGAACACAGGCCGTCGTCACCGTCAAATTCAGTTGCCATGGGGCCTCCTGTTTATTAAACGATTAAGCAATCGTTTATATGAAAGATACTACGGAATTTTCAGGATGTCAAGCAGCTTTTATCTATTTGGCGCGCGACGGATGGATTCGCGGGCTTACCCCGCTGCAAAGTCCCGCCCCCAGAATCACGGTGGGGACTCGCGGCAAGGAGCCTCTGCGTGGCGGCGCGTCCATGCGCCGCGGAGGAGCCTGTAAAGATTTTTGTGTAAACGGCTATACTACAGTAAGGAGTAAGTATGGCCTTTTCAAAAGAACTTCTGGATGAAATCCTGAAGGACTACCACGGACCCGACGACTTTTAC
>JAISTZ010000049.1 GCA_031272345.1 Spirochaetaceae bacterium
AGCCAGCGAATAGTCCATCCAAGAACAATCCCCGCAACCGGGAGAGCCAGCCATAGTAGAACAGGCATAGTGTCTCCTTTTTTGTGTGGTCATTTGGAATGTTCCGGCATAAAATAACACAAGATGTACACTTTGTCAACAGAAATAGCGGGCTGATTGGATAAATTTTGCGGAAATTTCGGCTTTTTTTCCTGTTTTTTCCCCCGACCTTGCAATTTTTTGCCCGGAATGTCATACTGGGACGATACTGACACGGCGGAGGACTGTATGACAAAACTCAGGGGCGCCCTCACGGCCCTCATCACCCCCATGACGGATGACGGCGCCGTCGATTACGACGGGTTTGCCTCCCTGGTTGATTTTCAGATCAGGAACAGCATCTCCGGCCTTGTCCCCCTGGGGACGACCGGGGAGACCCCGACCCTCACGGAGGACGAAGAGGACCGGCTCGCCCGGATAGCGGTGGAGCGGGCCGCCGCCGGGCCCCGCAGGATTCCGGTGATTCTCGGCGCGGGGAGCAACTGCACCAGGGACGCGGTGCGGTATGTGGAGCGGGCCCAGAAGGCCGGGGCGGACTATGCCCTGGTGGTCACCCCCTACTACAACAAACCCTCCGACGAAGGCATCTACCGGCATTTTAAAGAAGTCGCCAGGCCGGGGATCCCCGTCATCGTGTACAACATCGCCGGCCGCACGGGCAAGAACATTTCCACCCCCCTCATGGAGCGCCTGGCGGACATCCCGGGAATCGCCGGGGTAAAGGAAGCCTCCGGGAGCGTCACCCAGATAATGGAGGTGATAGAAACCGTGCGCCCGGCCAACCCGGACTTCGCGGTCCTCTCCGGGGACGACGCCCTCACCCTTGCCCTGGTGAGCCTGGGGGGGGACGGAGTCATCTCGGTGGTGTCGAACCTGGCCCCCGCCGAGGTTTCCGCCATGACGGAGGCCGCCCTGGAGGGGGACTTCGAGCGGGCCCGGGGGCTCCACTACAGGCTGCTCCCCTTCATGCGGGCCGCCTTTGTGGAGACCAATCCCTCTCCCATAAAGTGGGCCTGCGGGCGGAAGGGCCTCCCCGCGGGGGGCCTCAGACTCCCCCTGGTCCCGGTCACCGGGGGGAGCGAAAAAATCATCGAAGGGGCCATGAAACAGAGCGGCCTCCTGTGAGGGTCAATTTTTTTTGGCGCGCCGCGCCCTTGACTTGAAACTTTTGTTTTTGGTATACTGCACGGGATGGATGCTCAGTGCGAGAGTTCCTTGGTGCAGGCTTACGGGTTTCTAAAGACTGGGGACACGGTCCGGGCAAAGGCCCTCGTGGAGGACGCCCTCGCCAGGGACTTAAACCAGGCTGAAGTGATTTTTGCGCTGGGGTGTGTCAATTTTTGGGCGGATAAGCTCCCCCGGCCTTTAGGGGAAACCCCGGAAGAACGGGGGGACTTCCTTATCAACAGTTGGGAGCGGTTCACGGCCTTTGCAGGGGGCGGGGCGGACTACGAGCGGTGCTTCGGCGCCGTCAGGGCCGGGGTTTTTACCAGGGCTCTGGATGCGTTCCTTGAGGCCCTCAACACCCACCGGGGGGGCAACGAGGGGGAGTTGTACCGCAAGGCCGGTATATGCCACAAGAAACTGGGGGAATACGAGACCGCCCTGTCCTTTTTGAGCGAGGCCTCGGCCCTTCTGAACGGGGCGCCCCCGGTGCTTGCGGAAATGGCGGACTGCTACGCCCTGTGCGGCAACGAGCGGGCGGCGAAGGTGCTGTTTCGGGACGCCTTCTTCGCGGATCCTTCGGGGATAGACCTTTCGTTTCTTGACTGCCAGATGATTGTGGATTTGATCCGGCGGGTAGAAAAAAAAGGCTTTTCCGGCGATGCCCTGGCCGGGTGGATTCCCGTCTACGGGGTGCTCTACGGCGTGTTCAACATCAAACGCGGCCTGCGCCCCCACGAGGCGGGAAAGCTTTCCCAGGAAATCACCGCCCTGGAGAACGAGCTCAAAGAAGCGGAGCCCCCCAGGGAGCTCGCCGTGCCAAAGCTCATCAATCATTATTTTTGGTTGATTGACCACCTGGCGGCGTCCCACGCTGAGCGGAGCAGGATAGAACAAACCCTGCTGAAAATCAAATTGCTTGACCCGGAAGTGCACAAGCAATACACGGGCGGGCAACCGGGCGCGTGAAACGCCGTGTTAAGGAGTATACATGTCTGAGGAACTTGTCAAAGAGGAACGTACCCAAGAGGACCTTGCAAAAGAGGAACTCGTTAAATCTGTTCAGGGAATGCTCAACGAGGAAAAATGGACTCGGGCGGCAATCAGCAATTATTCAAAGACAAATTTTGTCGACCTGGCGGCCATTGTGGAAAAAGCAAAGGCCGGGGACTGTGTTGACGAAGTCAAGGCCGTGTGCGACGAGCACTTGCAGCACACAAAGAACAGCATCATCGCCCTGTACATTTCGGGCATACTGGCCCTCAAAAAGGGCGCTCTGGACAACGGCGCCCTGGACAGCCTGGTCAGCATCTTCCAGGATAACCGCAAGGGCAACATCGTCGTGTACCTCTGCGAGACGATTCTTGCCGAGGACGGGGCCAACAAATTCGCCCTGCGTACCCTGGCGGGCTGCTACCGGGACGAGGGGAACGACAAGGTCTGGGACATCTACGAGCAGCTCGTCAAGCTTGACCACGAGGACGCGGAAACCGCCCGGCTCCTTGCGGAGCGGTGCGAAAAAAACGGCGAGCGCCAGGACGCGATCGACTACTACAAAAAGGCCATCTTCCGGTACATCAACCAGAGGATGCTCAACCAGGTAAAGGACATCTGGACCAAGCTCATCGCCCTGATTCCGGAGGAGCTGGACTTCTTCTACCACGTCCAGCGCAAGATCGCCAAGGGCATCAGCGAGGACAAGAGCGCCCTCATGATGCAGGACCTCTACCAGCAGTATTACAAAAAGAACAAGCGCTGGGACGCGGCCATCGGCATCCTCAAGCTGATTCTGGAGATCGACGAAAAGGACTCCTGGGCCCGGAAGGAGCTCATCGAGTGTTACAAGGGCAAATTCGCGAACCACAGCCAACTGGAGGAGTGCATCCGGGTGTCGAACCTGTCCCAGGGCTGGCGCAATGTGTTCGAGGCCATCTCGGACTTCGAGAAGCACATCGCCTTTGACGCAAAGAACTACGTGTTCCACCGGTCTTGGGGGGTCGGCATCATCCTCAAGGTGGAGAACGACCAGATCAAAATAAATTTCGGCAAAAAGAACGGGGTCCGGGAAATGTCCCTCAAGATGGCCGTGAACGCCCTCTATCCCCTTGCCAGGGACCACATCTGGGTCCTCAAGGCCACCAAGTCCAGGGAAGAACTTGCCGCAAAAATCAAGGACGACAAAACCTGGGCCCTCAAGACCATCATCAAAAGCTTCGACAACAACTGCGACTTCAAGCGTATCAAGGGGGAGCTGGTGCCGTCGATCCTTACCCCCTCCGAGTGGACCAGTTGGAGCTCCGCCGCCCGGAAGATCCTGGACAGCGATTCCTCCTTCGGGGTGAATCCCAACGACATCAACCTGTATTCCGTGCGGGACCACGAGGTGTCCCCGGAGGAAAAACTCGCCAACGAGTTCAAGGCCCAGAAGCAGTTCTTCGCCCGGATCGACATCCTCATGCGGTTCATCGACGAGGCGGACACCTCCAGCGAGATGTTCACCGACATGGTCACCTACTTCGTGCAATACCTCAAGTCCTACAGCGCGGTAACCGAATACGTGATGGCGTCCTTCCTGGTGTTAAAACGGATTCGGGAAGACGAAACCATCAACCTGACCCCGGAGATCCCCTGCACCTTCGCGGAGCTCTTCGAGCACGTGGAGAATCCCCGGGAGATGTACCTGAGCCTCAAGGACACCAAGAACACCTTCCTCAGGCCGGACTTCCTCACCTACGTCAAGGCCCTGCCCAACTGGGTGGAGATCTACATCGAGCTCTTCCCGTCGGTCCTCAGGAACGACATGATCGTCACCCTGGTGAACGACGGCCACGCGGACCGGGTGCGGGACCTGGCACTACAATGCTTCGACAATTTCCGGGACTACCGGGAGGCGGACATCTATTTCTTCAAGGAGTGCCAGGACGAGCCCTGGTTCAAGGAGGCGGACATCCCCTACGAGAAGCAGCTCATAACGATGATTCACGTGCTGGAAATCACCTTCCGGGAGATCGCCAACCACCTGGAAACCACGGAGAACCGCAAGCTCAACCGGCAGGTGCAGATCCTCCTGTTCAAGAACGACGCCCTCCTCAAGTACATCCTCCAGCACGACGAAGACACGATCACCCGGCTCTATACCCTGGTGGACGACATCAAGGACCTCGACCCGGCCATCAAGATGAACATGCGGAACCGGATTCTGGAGAAATTCCCGGACTTCAAGTTCTACGGGGCCGAAGAAAAGACCGCCGCCCCCCAGGGGCTCATCGTTACGGCGAGGATGTACGACGCAAAGAAGCAGCAGCTCGAGCACATCACCAACGTGGAGATTCCGGAGAACTCCAGGGAAGTGGGGGAAGCCCTGGCCCTGGGGGACCTGCGGGAGAACGCGGAGTACAAGGCCGCCAAGGAGCGCCAGGGGCAGCTTTCCACCATGGCGGGGAAGCTCCAGGACGAAATCAACCGGGCCCAGATCTTCGACCCCACCACGATCACCACCGTGCGGGTCTCCTTCGGCACGACGGTCACCCTGGAAAACAGGGACACCGGCAAAACCGAGGAATACACCATCCTGGGGCCCTGGGAATCCGACCCGGACAACAAAATCATTTCATATATGTCACCCTTCGGGAACGCCATCCTGAACAGCAAGGAAGGGGACGATTTGAATTTCGTCATCAACGAACGGAAGTGCGCATATAAGGTAAGGCGGATTGCCGCGGCAAAATTATAGCCAGGTGTTCAAGAGAGCGCTGCCTATGGAAACGCCGGAGCGGATTCTTATCGTGTACCTAAAAACCGGGGGCGGACACATCACCCTGGCCCAGATAATCGCGCAAAAAATCCTTGCCCGGGGTGACGGCGCCGAAGCCGTGCTCAGAAACGGGTTCGCTCCGGGGCAGTTTTTTTGCCGCTCCCTCTTCGAGACGGGCTACCACCTGACCTCAATCGCCGCCAGGGGGGCCTATTCCCTCTATTACGACATCAATTTGATCCCCTGGGTCCTGCGGATAACCACGGCCCTGGTGAACTTGCGCACCCGCTACCACCTGCGGCGCATCGTCCGGCGGGAGGGAATCACCCGGATCGTGTGTTTGCACTTTGCCCTTGGGCCCGGGTGCAGGTTCGCCGCGGACAGGGCCGGGAGGAAGGTGCCCGTGTTCGTCGTGGTGACCGATCCCTTCACGGCCCACCCCTCGTGGTTCCTGGCGCCCGACGCCCACTACATCGTGTTTTCCCGGGAGCTCAAGACCCACATGCGGGAAAAATTCGGGATCGAGGACGCCCGGATCTTCCCCTTCGTGCTGAAGGACGAGTACACCCGGCCCCAGGAAACGGAAAGCGCCGGGGGCAAGAAGGGCGTGTTCTCGGTCCTTGTGACA
>JAISTZ010000063.1 GCA_031272345.1 Spirochaetaceae bacterium
ATCGACTTCAACGCCACCAAGACCTGGTCGGAGGAATCAACCTGGCAGGGACTCAAAATCCTCCGCACAGAAAAGGGCGGCAAGGACGACACCGAGGGCGTCGTGGAATTCGAAGCCGCGTATCTCCGAAAGGGACTGCGGGACATTCACCACGAGACCGGGGAATTCGAGAAGATAAACGGCGGCTGGCTCTACGTGAAGGGCAGCGTCAAGGCCCTGACCGTGGTGCGGGAGGGCAAAAAGCCCGGCAGGAACGAGCCCTGCCCCTGCGGGTCCGGCAAAAAATACAAACACTGCTGCGGCAGGTAGACGCCGACCATGGGCCGCTCAGTGTGCACGGGCTTCCACGCCATCGAAGAAAAACTCAAACGCCTTGGGCAGGATTCCTCCCCCGGGCTGTCATACACGGTGTATTACACCGCCCGCCCCGGCCCCAGGGCGCGCCGGATTCTGGACCTGGCGCACACCTACGGGGTTCCCTGTGTGGAGACCCAGTACCGGGATCTGGACGCCCTCGCGTCCGCCCTGGAGGGCCCTGCCAGAGATCATAGGGGCATCCTCCTTGCGGCGGAGGGAGGGGCGGGCGGCGGGACGGGCCCCGTGGACTTTGACACGGTCATTGACGGGCTGGGGCCGGAGGAGCCTGCCCTGGTGCTCCTCCTGGATTCAATCACGGACCCCCACAACATCGGCGCGATTCTCCGGAGCGCCTGCCAGTTCGGCGCGACCCTGGTGGCGCTGCCCAAGCGGAACACCCTGCGGGAGATCCACCAGAACGAAGCCGCGGCCCGGGCAAGCGCCGGGGCTCTCTCCTGGGTTCCCGTCGCGGTGGTTCCCAACCTGGCCCGGGCGGCCCGGAAGCTGAAAAAAGCGGGGTTCTGGCTCTACGGGGCGGACCCCCAGGGAGAACCCCTGCCGGAGGTGCGCTTCGAGCCCAGGACGGCCCTCGTGCTGGGGAGCGAAGGGAGCGGCATCTCGCGGCTTTTGGCAAAGGAATGTGACATCCCCGTGGGGATTCCCATGGGCGGCAGCCTTGACAGCCTGAACGTGTCGGTCGCGGCGGGGGTCCTCCTCTACGAGGCGTACACCCAGAGGATATTGGGAAGATAAATTTGAACGGAACCTTCCCGCAAATTGGAGGGCCTTACCCCGGAATCTCAATCACCTGGAAGCCGCCGGCGTTGACCACCGTGGTTTTCCCGTGGATCGTCCGGCGCGGGGCCCTGGGGTCGAAGAGGTGGACGAACCCGTGGATGTGGAAGGCCGGGGCAAAGCGCTCGATAAAGGACCGGAAGCAGGGGAACCCCGCCATGTCATCCCGGTCGTTGATGCCCCTGGGGGGCGCGTAGGTGAGGAACACGTCCAGGTATCTGCCCCGGCGCAGCTTGTTCCAGAGGAGCCGGGGGTACAGGGCAAGAAGCCGGGCCTTCATGGCCCTGTCCGCGCGCCCCCCCGGATCACCCCTGGGGCCGGGAGCCCCGGACGCGCCCGCGATGAGCACCTTCGTTCCGCGGATGTCCGCCTCCAGGCACCGGAATCCCGCATACACCCCCCCGGCGCAGTCCCCGGCGAACCCGTGGTGATTCCCGGACACAAAGAACACCGGCTTCCCCAGGGCGGACGACAGGAATTCGACGTATTCCAGGGGAAGGTCCCCGGCGCACAACACCGCGTCCACGGTGAATCGCTCCTTTATGTGTATGCTGAAAACGTAGGGGTCGATGGCGTCGGAGACGCACAGAATTTTCACGCGCGGGTTCCCGCCTTGAGGAGCAGGCCGTTCAGGGCTTCCCCGTCAACCAGCTCGATGGGCCGGCCTTCGGCAAAGACCTCAGCCTGGCTTTCAAAGCCGGAGCTGGAACAGACGATTGCCCGTTTTGCGCTGCCCGTTTTTAGTTCGTCCGCCAGGGCGCGGATGACAATCTCCGTGACCGGCTCGTTGTCCCTGAGAAAATACACCAGCGCCGATTCCCCGGTGTCCCTGGCAACCCCGGCCGCCCTGCACCCCCATTGGACGGGGACGACCCCTTTGCAGTCCATGGAAAAGGACCGTTCCGTAAGGCTCCCGCAGAGGGCATAAAACTGTTCCTTCCCGGATTCCAGGTATTCCTTCATGCCCGCATTGGACTGGACGGACTGGTACATCGCGAGCTTCTTGGCGACGTTCTTGAAGTCCCTGTTCACCAGGAAAATCATATTCCACTGGTCCACGGCCTGGGCGATTTTGCGGGTTTTTTCGTAACAGTCCGCCAGGCAGTACCGGGCGAGGAGGGTGACTTCACTTTTTTCGTCATCCGCGGCCCCGATAGCTTTTTCAAATTCCCCGGCTGCCCTGGCCGGATTGTTCATCCCCAGGCAGCACCCGCCCCGTTCCAGAAAGGCCGCCTGCCGCAGCTTCGGGGCCCGCGCGGCCTTTTCAAAGGCCGAGAGGGCGGCGGTGAAATCCTTTGCTGCCCTGTAGGCCTTGCCGAGCCAGAAATGGACGGAAAAATCCGTCAGGCTGAGTTCGGCGGCGGTTTTGAATTCCCGAATCGCCTCGTGGTATTGCCGTGCCCTGAAAAACACCTGGCCCATGGCCACCCTTGCCTGGTAGAGCCGCGGGGTGAGCCTGATGGCGGTCTGGTAATAGTTGACCGCCTGGTCTGTCCGCTGGTGCTGCTCCATGAGCCGGCCCGCATGGTAGTAGTGTTCGCCGTTCCGGGGCTGCAACTTTATGAGGAGGAGGTATTCCTTGAGGGCCTCTTCCCGCAGGTTGAATTTGAGGTAGAGCTTCGCGATTTCCGAGCGGAACTGGGATTCCACGATGCCGGTCTGCTCGAATATGGCGTTTTCGTTCACGAACTTGAATTCAGCCAGGGCCAGGTCGTCCTTGTTCAGCCCCAGGAGGGCCTTGCCCAAAAAATAGTGCCCCTCCGGATCCTGGGGCTTTTTTTTGACAATGTTCCGTCCCAGCTTGACCGCCGCCTGATATTTTTCCTGGGCGAGGAGCTTTTCCATGGCCACTGTGCCCTGGGGCATGACGACGGATTTGATGATTAAAAACACCAAAAGAACGATAACGGAACCGAGGATTGCCGTGAGTATCGTTGCGCCCAATTTTTTCCGCCTTTTCTCCGTGCTGGCGAAACCATAGCGGTTTTCCGGGAAAGAGTCAAACCGTAGAGCCGGTCCCGGTTGACTTTTTCAGCGTGTCCCTAGAGCCGGGCCGAATCGTTGCGGAGGAGCAGGTCCGCGATCACCAGGTGGGTCATGGCCTCGGCGACGGGCACGATTCTGGGGCAGATGCAGGCGTCGTGCCGCCCCGTCAGGGTAAGGGTGACGTTTGCGAAGGCGCCCTCCCCGGAACGCTCCACCGTGTCCTGGGCGAAAAAGACGCTCGCCGGGGGCTTCACCGCCAGGCGGAACACCAGGTCGTCCCCGTTGGAGATGCCCCCGAGGACCCCCCCGGCGTTGTTCGTGCCGAAGACCACGCCCCTGCCGTCGGCGGATGCGCGGATCGGGTCGTTCATTTCCCCGCCGGTCATGTCCGCGGCGGCAAACCCCGCGCCGAACTCGATTCCCTTCACGGCCCCCAGGGAGAGCATGGCCCCGGCGATTTCCCCGTCGAGCTTGTCGAACACGGGCTCCCCCAACCCCGCAGGCAGCCCCCGGACGACGCACTCCACGACGCCGCCGGCGCTGTCCCCCCGCGCTTTGAGGGCGGCGATGTTTTCCAGCATGGCCCGGGCCGCGTCCGGGTCCGCCGCCCGCAGGGGATTCCCCTCGATTGCCGAGAGGTCAATCTTTTGGCAGGAGACCCCGGCGGCCCGTTTGGTGTAGGCGGTCACCCCGTAGGCCCTCCCCAGGCGCTGCTCCAGGAAGGCCCTGGCAACCGCGCCCCCGGCAACCCGGCCCGCGGTCTCCCGGCCTGAGGAGCGCCCGCCCCCCCGGTGGTCCCTGAGGCCGTACTTGGCGGTGTAGGTGAAGTCCCCGTGGCCGGGGCGGAAGGCGTGTTCGAGGCTGCCGTAGTCGGCGGGACGCTGGGAGGTGTTCCCGATGATGATCGCGATGGGGGTTCCCGTGGTGACTCCGGCGAAGACCCCGGAGAGGATGCGGCACCGGTCGTCCTCGGAGCGGCCCGTGGACACGGGGCCCGCGCCGGGCTTCCGCCTGTCCAAATCGGCCTGAATCAGGGATTCATCCAGGGGGACTCCCGCGGGGCACCCGTCGATCACCGCGCCCAGGCCGGGGCCGTGGCTTTCCCCGAAGGTGGTGAGCCTGAACAGAAGGCCCAGGGTGTTTCCTCCCATGCGGTCCCCCTAGGCGAAGAGGCCCAGGGCTTTTTGCACCCGGCTCACCGCCCGCTCCGTGCCCAGAATCCCGATGGACCCGATGAGGGGGGGGCTTATCCGGCTTCCCGTGAGGGCAAGCCGCAGGGGCATCATGAAGTCCCCGAGTTTGACGCCGAGTTTGTCCGCGGTCTCCCTGGCAAGGGCGTCGGCCTCGTCGTGGGAGAGGGACCCGGCGGCCTTTACGAAGTCCAGGCCCGCAAGCAGGGCGGCCTTCGTTGCGGCCTGGTCGAGCTTTTTGGGGATGAATTCTTCCCTGGGGGGCAGCTCCGGGGTCTTGAACAGGAAGGCCGCCATCTGGGGGGCCTCGGAGAGGAAGTGGAGCCGCTCCTTGATGAGGGGCATGAGGCTGAGGAGGGCCGCTTTTGTTTCTTCCGGGCTCTGACCCTCGGCCCGGGGTTCGCCCGCCTGGTTTATGGTGATTCCTGAAACCGCCGTGTCCCCCAGGAAGGGGAGGACCGCCCGGTAGAGTTCCTCGTCCGTCATGGCGCGGATGTACTGGCCGTTGAACCACTCGAGTTTTTTGTAGTCGAAGACCGCGGGGGCCTTGTTCAGGCGGTCAATTGAAAAGAGCCGCTCCAGGTCGCCCAGGGGGAAGATGTCCCGGCCTTCCTCGTAGGACGCGCCGAGCATGGCCACGTAGTTCACCAGGGCCTCCGGCACGTAACCTTTGGAGCGGAATTCGTTCACGCTGGTGGCCCCGTGGCGTTTGGAGAGTTTCTGGCCGTCGCTGCCCATCACCATGGGGAGGTGGCAGAACACCGGCGGCTCCCACCCGAAGGCCCGGTAGAGGAGCACGTGGAGGGGCGTGGAGGGCACCCATTCCTGGGCGCGCATCACGTGGCTGATGCGCATGAGGTGGTCGTCCACCACGTTTGCCAGGTGATAGGTGGGGAACCCGTCGCTCTTGAGGAGCACCGGGTCCGGGTTGATGTCTTCGTTCTTCCACTCGATGTCCCCCAGGAGGGCGTCGGTGAACCGGGTGACTCCCTCCAGGGGCACCTTGAGTCTGACTACGGGTTTCTTGCCCTCCGCGATGAGCTGCGCCCTTTCCTCCGCCGTGAGTCTGCGGCAGTTTCTGTCGTACCCCGGGGGCATTTTGTTCATGTTTTGAATCGCCCGGATGCGCTCAAGCCGCTCGGCGTCACAGAAGCAATAGTAGGCTTCACCCTTGTCGATGAGTTCCTGGGCGTATTTTTTGTAGACCTCGAACCGCTCGGACTGAACGTAGGGCGCGAAGGGGCCCCCCTTGTCCGGGCCCTCGTCCCATTCCAGGCCGAGCCAGTCAAGGGTGTCGAAGAGGTTTTGCACGTATTCCTGGCCGAACCGGGCGCGGTCCGTGTCTTCGAGCCGCAGGATGAAGGCGCCCTTCCTTGCCCGGGCGAAGAGATAGTTGAACAGGGCGGTTCGCACCCCCCCGATGTGCTGCAATCCCGTCGGTGACGGCGCATAACGGACCCGTACTTCCACAGTGGACCTCCTGGAAACCGGGAATAATTATAGAACAAAACCAGCCGGAACGCAAGGGCTCGCCTGGCACCGGGGGCGCCAACACGGCATCATCCCCCCGGTGCCAGGCGCATGCGCCTGGCACCGGGGGCACCGGCACACATTATGAAAAAAAACAGGGTTGTGCCCTTGACAGGGGTCTTACAAAAAGGTAGTATTATAGGGAGTGTCCTTGTACGTGC
>JAISTZ010000028.1 GCA_031272345.1 Spirochaetaceae bacterium
TTTATCCTCATGGGCGGGGTATTCATCGCGTCCCAAATCATACACGCCGAATTCAGCCGCCCCGCGCTTTCCACGGGAATCGTGTTTGCCGGTGAATGGATCAACCGCTATAACTTTGACTGGCGGGGTTATGATGACAATCTGTACGACATCAGCGTTGCCCAAGAGGAAAACAACATACCGGGAGATGTCATCATCACCGGCGACGAAGTTACGGTCGAGGCCGGCGACGCCAAGACCATCACCTTGAACGCCGACCTCACCATCCCGGACGGCGTCACCCTGCGGATCCCCGAGGGCTGGACCCTGAAACTGGACGGCCAGACCCTCACCATAGAGCCCGGCGGCACGGTCCTGTGCTCAGAGTGGACGGGGGCAGGGTTTGTTGCGGGCAACCTGACGCCGGAATTGGGCAGCGGGACCATTACGGATTAGCGGGGCCTTGCGGCCCTTGACAGGGGACTCATTTTTACCTTACAATTCATACAGAACTACTAAGAAAAAAAACGGAGGCACTGTATGGCACGGGCGGAAAAAATCACGGACCTGATCGGCAACACGCCGATTGTCAGAATCAACAAGATCAACGACGGGGGCGCGGAAGTGTACGTGAAGCTGGAGGCTTTCAATCCCCTTCACAGCGTAAAAGACAGGATCGCCCTGGCCCTCATCGAGGCCGGGGAAAAGGACGGCAGGATAAAGCCCGGCACGGTGCTCATCGAGCCCACCAGCGGCAACACGGGCATCGGCCTGGCCTACATCGCCGCGGTCAAGGGCTACCGGATCATCCTGACCATGCCCGACACCATGAGCATCGAGCGGCGGAAGCTCCTCCGGGCCTTCGGGGCGGAGCTGGAGCTCACCGAGGGGGCCAAGGGCATGAAGGGCGCCATCGCCAGGGCCGAGGAACTCGCCAGGGTGACCCCCAATTCCTTCATCCCCCAGCAGTTCGACAATCCGGCGAACCCCCTGATTCACGAAAAAACCACGGGCCCGGAGATCTGGAAGGACACGGACGGCAAGGTCGACATCCTGGTGGGGGGCGTCGGCACAGGGGGCACCATCACCGGGGCGGGCAAATTCCTCAAGGCAAAAAAGCCCGCCCTCAAGGTCGTGGCGGTGGAGCCCGAGGCGTCCCCGGTGCTTTCCGGGGGACAGCCGGGGCCCCATAAAATCCAGGGGATCGGCGCGGGGTTCGCCCCCAGGGTGCTCGACCTGGGCCTGGTGGACGAGGTGTACAAGAGCAGCCACGAGAAGGCCGGTGAAACGGCCCGGCTCCTGGCCAAAAAGGAGGGGATCTTCGCGGGGATTTCCTCCGGCGCGGCCCTGGAAGCGGCCCTGACCCTTTCCAGGCGGCCGGAAAACAGGGGAAAGACCATCGTGGCCGTGCTCCCGGACACGGGGGAGCGCTATCTTTCCACCTGGCTCTGGGAGGAGTGACGGCCGGGGTGGACACGATTATTTTTTCTCGTTACTATTTCCCTATGTCCGATGAACCTGTGGCCATAGAATTTGAGGCCCCCCCCACGGTGGCGGAAAAAATCGTCCCCCTTGCGCTGACGGTCCTTCTGTTTACCCTCGACCAGGTCACCAAACTCCTGGTGCTGCGCCTGATTCCGCCCTACACCATCGGGGCGTCCTTTTTCGGGGGCTTCCTCCGGATCATCCACGTGACCAACCCCGGAATCGCCTTCAGCTTCGGCACGGGCCTGCCGGAGGAGGTCAGGCGGATCCTCTTTGCCCTGGCGCCCCTGGCCATCGTGGTGATTGTGCTCGTGATTTACTTCCGCAGCAAGGACTTCACCACCCTGCAACGGTGGTCCATCGCGGGAATCGCCGGGGGGGGCCTGGGGAATCTCTTCGACCGGTTTTTCAGGAAAGACGGGGTTATTGATTTTATCGACGTGCAATTTTTCGGCATATTCGGCCTGGACCGGTGGCCCACCTTTAACGTGGCGGATATGTCGGTGCTCATCTCCGGGGTGATTTTGCTGTGTTCGTTTATGCGGGCCCTCAGCAGGGAGAGCGCCCTGGAAAAGCAGCGGGAGGAGGAGCTTCAGCTAAAGTCGGCGTCCATGTCGTCGTCAAAGTCGAATTCCTCCCCCTCCGGGGAAGTTTCCCCGGCGGTCACCTTGCCGAAGTCCTCGTCGTAAAGGTCGTCCCCGGCTTCATCCTCCAGGGGGTCGTCGGCCTCCGCCCCGGCATCGGGGCCGTCGTCGAAGTCTTCGTCAAAGCCGTATTCGATGTCCGCAAAAAGCGACGGATGCTTTACAAAATCACTTTCTTCCACCATGAAACTTCCCTTAGAAAAAAAGCGGTTATTTAGAATACGGCGGCCTCCCCGGTGTGTCAAGGGGCCATGGGGTTGGATTGTGACGTGGCCGGGGGCGGCGGAAAAAAAAATTCGCCGAAGCCCTTGACTCCCCCGGCGGAACGTGATAGGCTTACCGAACCTTGGGGCGGGAAGGGGCCGGAAATCCGGCGCTCTTCCGCTTCCGGCAGTCCATAAGGAGAAAAAAAGTGCGAAAGTACGAACTCATGATGATTTTTCCCATCGAGGAAGAATTAAGCAAAACGGGCCTGGAGGGCGTAAAAGCCGTTCTGGGCGAATTCGGGGCTGAAATCGAAAAAGAAGAGCCCTTCGGCGACCGGGACCTGTGCTACGAAATCAAAAAACAAACCCGTGGCCGCTTTGTCCTCCTTGTCATCAAGGTAAACCCCGCAAGGATCGTCGAAATCGAAGGCCGGTTCAAGCTCAACAAGGACGTGCTCAAATACCTGTTCGTCCGGATCGAAGGCTAGGCGGAGGTTCCGATGAGTGACGTCAACCACGTGATTTTGATCGGCAGGCTCACCAGGGACGCCGAATTAAAGTACACCGCCGGGGGGTACCCGATTTCCAACTTCGCCATCGCCGTGAACCGCAGAAAAAAAAGCGGGGACCAATGGGTAGACGAGGTGAGCTACTTCGACATCACCCTCTTCGGCAAATCCGCGGAGGCCCTCAAGCAATACCTGGTCAAGGGCAAGCAGGTGGCCGTCGAAGGCGAACTCAGGCAGGACCGCTGGGAACAGGACGGCCAGCCCCGGAGCAAGGTGGTGATTGTGGCGAACAACGTGCAGCTTCTCGGCGGCGGCCAGTCCACGGGCGGCTCCGGCCCCGCGCAAAGCGGCTATCCCCCCCAGGGAGCTCCGGCCCAGCGGTACTCCCCGCCCCAGGGGGACCCCCCCCAGACCCAGGACCCCCCCCGGCAGGGCGGGTACGAAGACGACTTTGAGGACGATATTCCGTTCTAACCCAAAAATTTAGGAGACACTATGAGTGACGAATTAAACATGGACACACCCCCCGAACCCCAGCCCCAGGAGAACCTCCGGGACGGGGACGAGCGCATGGGCCGGCCCCAAAGGAACAAGACCTTTTTCCGGAAACGGGTGTGCAGATTCTGCGCCCAAAAGGCAAAGATCGACTACAAGGACCCGGACGCCCTGCGCCGGTTCACCACCGAGCGGGGCAAGATTCTTCCCCGCCGCATGACGGGCACCTGCGCCAAACACCAGAGGCGCCTTGCCGCGGAGATAAAACGGGCCAGGGCGATCTGCCTCCTGCCCTTTGTGTCGGAATAACCCCCGGGGGCCGCCCCTTGGGGCAGTCCCTTTGCGCGTCCAAACTCCGTGGGCGCGGAAACTTTTTTTAGGAGCTTGAACATGAAAGTCATTTGAAAACAGGATGTCAAATACCGCGGAGAAGAGGGTGACGTAAAAACCGTAGCCAACGGCTATGCCAGGAACTACCTCGTCCCCAGGGACCTCGCCGTGCCCCACAACGCCGTCACCCTGGCGTACTTTGAAAGCCGCAAGACCGAGATCGAGGAGCGCAAGACCGCAAAGCGCAACGACGCCCAGGGGCTCAAGGAAAAACTCGAAGCCCTCACGGTGGAAATCGTCATGTCCTCGGGGCCCACGGGCAAACTCTACGGGGCGGTCACCAACCAGACCGTCGCGGAGGAGCTCGCCAAACTGGGGTTCGACATCGAACGGAAGCGCATCGAGATCCCCGGCCTCACCATAAAACACACGGGCAAATACACCGCCAACATCCACCTCTACGAATCATCCTCGGCGGACGTGCCGGTGGTCGTGCTGAGCCAGGAGGAGGCCGCGGCAAAGAAGGCCAGGGCCGCTGAGGAAGCCAGGGCCGTGCAAAGGCAGGCCCAGGAAAAACCGGCGGAACCGGAAGCGGCGGAAAAACCTGAAGAACCGGCAGTCCCCCAGGCAGAATAATGGCCCCTCCGCTCCTCAAGGACAAGGTCCCGCCCCACAACACCGAGGCGGAACAGGCCGTGCTGGGCGCCCTGCTCCTTGACGGGAACGCGGTCAGCAAGGTAGCGCCGGTCCTGCACCCGGACACCTTCTACTCAAAGCGTCATTCCCTTATCTATGAGGCTATCATCTCCCTCTATTCCGGGGGGGAGCCCGTGGACACCATAACCCTCAAGGACAAGCTCATCTCCCTGGGGAAGCTCGAAGAAGCCGGGGGGGTCGTGTACCTGAGCGGCCTCACCGACACGGTGCCCACGAGCGCCAATGTGGACTACTACGCCAACATGGTCCTGGACGCCTCCATCCGCAGGGAGCTGATCAAGCTCTCCTCGGAGGTCATCGCCGAATCCCACGACGAAACCAAAGAGAGCCGCCAGGTGCTGGAGGCGGCCCAGAAGAAAATCCTGGGCATGTCCGGGTTGGGCCAGGGGCAGGAAATCCTCCCCATGACCGTCACGGTGAAGCACACCTTCGACATCATCTCCGAGCGGATGCAGAACCACAACGCCTACACGGGCATCCCCTCGGGGATCACCGACCTGGACAACCTCACCGGGGGGTTCCAGAACTCGGAGCTCATCATCATCGGGGCGCGGCCCTCCGTCGGCAAGACCGCCCTGGCCCTCACCATGATTCAGCACATCGCAATCGAAAAAAAAATTCCCGCGGCCTTCTTCTCCCTGGAAATGCCCCACCAGCACATCGGCATGAGGCTCCTCGCGCAGGTCGCCAAGCTTGATTCCGCCAGACTGCGCACGGGACTCCTTACGCAAAGGGATTTTGTCGAACTTCAGAGGGCCGCAGGGGACTGCTACGAGGCCCCCCTGTTCATCATGGATTCCCCCACCGCAAAGATCCTGGACCTGGGAGCCCTGGCCCGCCGTCTGGTGTTCGAGTCGGGCATAAAAATCATCTTTATCGACTACATTTCCCTCATCACCAGCGACGACTCCTCCAAGGAACGGCATTTGCAGGTGGCCGAGTTCTCCCGGTCCCTCAAGGGCCTCGCCAGGGAGCTGAACATCCCCGTGGTGGCCCTCTCCCAGCTCAACCGGGACACGGAAAAAACCAGGCACAAGCCCACCCTGGCGGACATCCGGGAATCCGGGTCCATCGAGCAGGACGCGGACGTGGTGCTCTTCATCCACCGGGACAAGGAGAAGCAGGCCGAGGACAAGTCCAGGTCCCTGGACACGGAGCTGATCCTGGCAAAACAGCGGAACGGCCCCATCGGGTCGGTGTTCGTGCGGTTCTTCCCCACCTACACCAAGTTCGAAAACGCCGCCCCGGGGGACGCCCAGGGGGAGGGATACTAAAAAGACCGCCCCAGGTCTTGTCATTCCTTTCGGTTTGGGGTATTCTGGATTTTCAAGGGGGCGCTATGTTAAAGGGCAGGCATCTCATTGAACCGGACAATCTGACCACAGGGGAAATCGACGAAATTTGTCTGTTGGCGGAGCGCATGATTGTGGACTCCGCCTCCTATCGTGATATTTGCCGCGGGAAAATTCTCGCGGCTCTTTTTTTTGAGCCCAGCACCAGGACGCGCCTCTCCTTCGAGGCGGCCATGCAGCGCATCGGGGGCAGCGTGATCGGCTTCTCGGACGCAGCGGTGAGTTCCGCCTCCAAGGGCGAAAGCCTGGCGGACACCATACGCACGGTTGCGGCCTACGCGGACATCATCGCCATGCGGAATCCCAAGGAGGGGGCGGCCCTCCTGGCTTCCAGGGTGAGCAGATCCCCGGTGATCAACGCCGGGGACGGGGGCCACCACCACCCCACCCAGACCCTGACGGACCTCATGACCATCCGGGCCCTGAAGGGCGCTTTTTCCGGGCTCACCGTCGGCCTCTGCGGGGACCTCAAGTTCGGGCGGACCGTCCACAGCCTGGCAAAGGCCCTGAGCCGCTATCCGGGAAACCGGTTCGTCCTCATAAGCCCGGCGGAGCTCGCCATCCCGGACTACATCACCGGAGGGGTCTTCGCCCCGGCGGGGATCCCCTGGACGTCCTGCGAGCGCCTGGAGGACGTCATCGGCTCCCTGGACATCCTCTACATGACCCGGGTGCAGCGGGAGCGGTTCTTCAACGAGCAGGACTACATCCGCCTCAAGGACAGCTACATCCTGGATGCGGAAAAGATGAAGCTCGCCAGGGGGAACATGATCGTGCTCCACCCCCTCCCCAGGGTGAACGAGATCGCCCCGGAGGTTGACGCCGACCCCAGGGCCGCGTATTTTAAGCAGGTGCGGTACGGCATGTTCGTCCGCATGGCGCTCATCGCAAAGCTGCTGGGGGTGTTGTAATGCTGAACGTGGACACCATAAAAAACGGGCTGGTTATCGACCACATCCGGGCGGGCCTGGGCCCCGCGATCTTTTCCTGGCTCGGCCTGGACAGGGTGAGCTACAGCGCGGCCCTCATTATGAACGTGGCGTCCCCCACCATGGGCAAGAAGGACATCATCAAGGTCGACAACATCATCAACATGGACTACTCGGTCCTGGGGTTCATCGACCCGAACATCACGGTGAATGTGGTGAAGGACGAGGTGATCGTGCGGAAGATCCGCCTCTCCCTGCCGGACAGGGTGGAGAACGTGATCAAGTGCAAGAACCCCCGGTGCATCACCTCAACCGAGCCCAATGTGCCCCACGTGTTCCGCCTGGTGAGCAGGGAAAGCGCCCAGTACCGGTGCGAATACTGCGACGAGCTGCATCATGCGGGAATTGGTTCTTTTTAACGCCCGCCTGGTTGACGCGGACACGGACGCCCCCGGTGCGGTTCTGGTACGGGACAGCAGGATAGCCGGAATAGTGACCACGGACCGCGCAGACAGCACGGACAGCATACACAAGGGTTTAACCGGGCTGTGCGGGACGGAGTTTGAATCCGTCGACTGCCGGGGCCTCACCCTCATGCCCGCCTTCATCGACATGCACACCCACTTCCGGTATCCCGGGCAGAGCGAGAAGGAAACCCTGGAGACGGGGCTCCGGGCCGCCGTGGCCGGGGGGTACGGCGCTGTGGTCACCATGCCGAATACGAAGCCCCCGGTGTCGGATCCGGAGACGGCCCGCCGCATCCGGGAGGAGGCCGCGGCTTACGGGCTTGCGGAGGTGTTCCAAACCCTGAGCATCACGGAGGGGCAGATGGGGGAGACCCTTTCGCCCCTGGAATCGCTTGAGGGCATCCCCGTGGTGAGCGAGGACGGGAAGGACGTGGAAGACCCGTCCCTCCTCATAGGGGCATTCAGGCTCTGCGCCCGGTCCGGCGCCCTGGTTGCGTGCCACTGCGAGGACTCATCCCTCTCCCGCGCGGCCCGCGTCTACGCCTCCCCTGCCCTCTCGCGCCTTGCCGAGGACGCCGCCACCGTGCGGAATCTTGCCCTTGCGGACGCGGCGGGCGCCGGGGGGCCGAAAAGCCGGATTCACATCTGCCACGTGAGCACGGAAACATCCCTGGAGGCCGTGGCCCAGGCAAAGGCGCGGGATCTCTCGGCGGTCTCCTGCGAGGTCACCCCCCATCACCTTGCCCTGAGCACGGACGGCGAGGACTCTCCCAGGCCGGCAAATCAGTCGCCCAGGCCGGTGAACCCGCCCCTCCGCCGCGCATCCGACCGCTCCGCCCTCGTCAGGGGGATTGCCTCCGGCCTGGTGGACGTCATCGCCACGGACCACGCGCCCCACACGGCGGCAGACAAAGGGGCCGGCGCGCCGGGGTTTCCGGGCCTGGAGACCGCCTTCGCCGTGTGCAACACCGCGCTGGTTCACGGGGGGGTGATTACCCTGGGGCGGCTCTCGGAGCTCATGTCCGCCGCCCCCGCCCGGCTCCTGGGGCTGGACCACGAGCGGGGGCGGCTCCGGGAGGGCTTTCTTGCGGACCTGGTCCTCCTTGCTCCGGGGGAATCCTGGACCGTGGAGGGGGCGCGGTTTTTTACCAAGGGCAAGGGGTCGCCCTTCGAGGGGATGACTCTTACGGGCAGGGTGCGCGGACTCTGGCTGCGGGGGGAGCGGGTGTTCCCGTTCAGTAGGTGAATTCGGCGGCGGGCGAATCGCCGCCGGCGGTGATCCCTTCCACCTGTCCCGGATATTCGGTGATTTCGCCGTCCTTCTTCACGGTTACGGTGAACGCCGTCGGGCCGTGGTCCGCCTCATGGAACAAAAAATTCCGCACAAAGACCTTGTACGTCCCCCTGGGGGCGCTGTGTTCCCACAGGATATGCTCCACCGGCCTGTCTGTCTCACCGAATGAGTTCGTATTCACATCCATGAAACCGCCGGCAGAATCCGCCGGGTGGTCAAAATCTATTTCCTCCTCCGAGGGGGTTATCACGTGCAGGTCCAGGTCGTTCCGGTTGTTCCACAGGAGGGATACTTCCAGAACCCCGGACTTTGCGCGGGCTTTTTCGAGCCTTGCTTCAAGATCACCGGATTGTTTCCGTTTGACCGGCTCCCGCAGAGGTTCCCTCCCGGGCGCAGGCACACCCACAGGCGCGGGTTGTCCGGTCTGGGGTATGAACACGGGTTCAGGCTGTCCGGCCCGGGGTTCCCGTTGGAAGCCGGTGTCTGCGGGAGGATTCCCGGCGGGGCGAATCCACATTTCCCTGAAGCCGAGGACTGCCAGCTTTTTTATCATATCCGGGACCTCCGCGGCCCCCGGAACGGTCACCAGCACCCGGGTAGCCCCCCCGTGGATTTCCGTGGTTCCCTGGATACCCGCCCTGGACAGCATTTGCAGCGCCCGGTTCACATATTTCTGGAAGACGAAAGCGCCCACCTGGAGGACGAAGGGACCCCCATCCTTTGCTGAGGGCATGGTCCCTGTGATTGTTACGCCCTGGGCAGGGACGGAAAGAATCAGTATGACAAACATGGAAATGGACGCGAGACTTTTTTTCCCCATCATTGATCGGTAGGACCGGTTTCCTCATAGGGCTTGACACCCGGTATGCTGATGTTGTCGGAGGAAGAAACAAGCTGGAACAGCAGGAAGGGGGCGTCGCCATCGTATATCACCTCATATTCCGTATCGTTCAGCAGGGTTTTTTCATCCTTTCTGTAGAGCAAATAGTATTGTTCAACGTCCCCTTCCTGACGGGTTTTAAACGCCAGGGATTCCAGGGGAAAGTCCTCACCCCCCGGATTGAAGGCCACCTTCAACAATCCCTTGCTCAATTGGGCGTCCACGATTCGGCCTCTGGTTCCCTTTTTTATGCAGAAACTCTGCCTTCCCACTATTGTGAAAGAATTTTTTGAGAGCTTGAGATCCACATTCGTGGCCGACAGGGTGACTTCCTTGGAGAGGTAGACCCTGACTTCTTTTAAGTCCTCGTTGTTGCCGATTTTTTTTGTGATGAACTCCGTGAGGGGCTCCACGGTTTCCACGGCGGTATTAAACCCCTCCTCGCGTCCCGCATCATGGCCTTTTTTATACCCCGCCGCAAAACCATCTTCGTAGGTTTTTGCGGGGGGGGCGGCGGCTACGGCTGGGGCCGGGGCGCTGACCGGGGCCGCAGATACGGCCGAACCGGCGGCGGGTTTGGCCGGAGTAACGGCGGATTTGGCCGGAGCTTCTTTCTTTCCCAGTGCAAAAACAGGGACGACGACAAGAAAACAACACAGACCGAAAAACACTTTTTTCATTTTTATCCTTCCCAAAATCACAAGTAGAGACAAACCGTATAATACCGGTTTGTCAAAAACTTGTCAAGACGGCGGACAAAAATGTGTGCCTAAATCATAATTCCGGTTCAGGTTCAGGTTCCAGCTCAGGCTCCGGTTCAGGCTCAAGCATGGGTTCAGGCTCAGGCTCAAGCGTGGGCTCCGGTTCGGGTTCAAGCACGGGTTCCGGTTCGGGCTCAAGCGCCGGTTCGGGCTCCGGGTCGGGTTCAAGCACGGGCTCCGGTTCGGGCTCAAGCACGGGTTCCGGTTCGGGTTCAAGCGTAGGCACAGGTTCCGGTTCAAGCACAGGTTCAGGTTCAAGCACGGGCTCCGGTTCGGGTTCAAGCACGGGTTCCGGTTCCGGCACAGGCTCCGGCTCGGATTCGCGCACAGACACGGGTACCCGTTCAGAGTCCGGCACCGGACCGGGCTCTACGGGGGGAACCGGCGTGGGCATGGGGACCTGAACGGGCACGACTGTGGGGACCGGCGCGGACACGGGGGTCTGGGCGGGCGCTGCCGCGGGGACCGGCGCGGACACGGGGGTCTGGGCGGGCGCTGCCGCGGGGACCGGCGCGGACACGGGGGCCTGGGCGGGCGCTGCCGCGGG
>JAISTZ010000050.1 GCA_031272345.1 Spirochaetaceae bacterium
AAAGGGCGAAAAAAGCCTTATCTTCTCCCAAAAAAGATGAGTTTGGCCTCATCTTCTGTTGTCCGCCTGCCTAAACCAGCAAAAAGAGACTCCCGGGAATTACTTCCGGGATAGCCCCGTGTTACCCTTACCCCTTTTGAACCCGCGAAGGGGTAAATGCGAGGGGTAATTTTTACCCTTACCCCTTACCCCTTACCCCTTTTGCATGGCGGGAAACCGGATATTGACGCGGGGCGATAATTCCCCGTGACGCGGGCACGGCGCGGAGCCGGGCACAAGGCGACCGGAGCGGCGTGGAAACCGCACGGCGGCAAAGGAAAGTGGTATGAAAGACGAACTTGACGAACTTTTGGGCAAACTGGAAGAGGCCATTGCCGGTTACAGAGGGGCAATGAAAGTCTACGAAGCGGACAAGGCCGTTGGAATGGAGGTGCGGAACAATAGAGACATGGACGCAGCCGAATCGTGGTGTTCTTTGCGCGACGCTGCAAAAGACTTTTCCGAGAAGGCGCAGGCGCGCAAAGAGGCGGACGAGGCGGCTTTTTACAAAGAACTGCTGGCGGACTAACGGACTGGCCGCTGCCCGCGCCGTCAATCAAAACCGCGTGAAACCGCAACGGCAGCCGCCGGGGAATAACACACTTTTTGCATGGGAGGCATTTATGAAGTTTCAGAAAGGACAATCGGGCAACCCGAAGGGGCGACCGAAAACGGGGCGCTGTCTTGCGGACGCGCTGCGGGCGAAAATCGACCCCGCAAAGTATGCGGAAACGCTGGCGCGGCTTGCCTTTGACGAGAGCGAGCCGAGCATGGCGGCCTTGCACGAAATCGCCGACCGCCTGGAGGGGAGGTCTTTCACACAGGCCGACCCCGAACTGCTGGCACGGCTGGACGCGGTAGAGGCGCGACTGCGGGAGGTAGAGAATGAACGCGGCAAGTAGACTGGCGGACTTTGAAAGGCGACTGGGCGCGGCTGCCCCGAAAGCCGACATACGGGCGTTGCCGGAGGCGGCGCGGGCGGTCTGGGAAATCGCGGGCAAGCCGGAGGCGGCGCTTCGGGAACTGCCTAACAATCGGGCGTTCCTTGCGGCTTGTCTGCGGCGGATAGAGGCGGACGACCCGCCGACCCTGTAAAACAGCGGGCTAACAGAGCGCCATAGCGGGGCTGTGGCGCGTCTTTCTGGGTGCGGTGATAACCTTTTTCACGAAAAACGCAAACGGACGCAACCTGGGGCTTCCTAGAGGGCTTGGCGGGCATTTTACAGGGCGGGCAAGAAAACACTATACCTATCGCATTTTACGGGGCGGCTTTTTTGTCAAAAAAAAATTAAAACATACTTTTTGGGTGTATGATAGAACTACAACACTCCTTGCATGGCTGGGTATGGCCAGGCAAGGCAAGGCAAGGCAAAAAACCGGAGGCAGGTATGGTGCGGGCTATCCGGCGGCATGGCGTGGGCACCAAATCTTTTGACGAGGAGGTAAAGCATGAACGAATACGAAGCTTTGAAAGAGCGGGCGTACAGGTCATATCGGCGCGAGTTTGGCGAATATGCGGCTGAACCGTGCCACAACGACGACCGCTTTTCGGTGCGCTTTGTCAATGACAAGCAGTATGTCTACTTTGGCAACAACGCAAAATTGCTTGCTTGCTATCGCGTCCGAACGAACGGACGCCTGAACAGGCTAGAACGTGTTCCGAAAGAAATACGCGGCATTTGGGCTGCGTAAAAACCGAGGGCGGCTTTCTATGGGGAGGCCGCCCTTTCTTTTGCCATGCAAAGGGCAAGCCCCCCTCATATCCATTCACACCCCACTTTTTTTACCCGCTTTTGCGGACTTCCTTTTGCATGGCAAAGGCAAAAGCCCCGTAAGTCTATGTCCTGCCGTGATTTACGGCTTTCCGCCCAGTAGAGGGCTTATCTATCGGAGGGGTAAAAGGCGGGTAACTCTTGAAAGATAAAAACCGATAAAAAGGGACTTGACAAGATAAAAACAGGGCATTATATTATAGGAAGGTGCACTGCTTGGGTGTGTCTCTTAATCTGTGGGTCGCAGGTTCGAAGCCTGCATGGCTCAGTATTTAATCCATTGTGTTGCAATAGGTTACTAAATAGCCACCGGAAGAAACAGCGCTATGCTTCTTAACCCCTTTTTTCGAGAGAAACACATGAACGCTTGACATAGCATCTATTTTGTATTACACTTGAATCATGAAGTTGCCGGGTATCGAATGGGACGCGGTAAAGAACGAGACAAACAAACGGGAACATAACGGACTTGGTTTTGAAGTGGCACAATACGTCTTTTCTGACCCCCAGCGCCTCGAGCGGCTTGACCGGAGCGAACATAACGCCTCCGGCGAAGAACGCTGGCAAACGCTCGGCAAAGTCGGACCTGTTTTCTTTGTGGTCTACACGGAACGCAGGGCGAACAAGCGCATCATATCAGCGAGGGCCGCAGATAAAGCGGAAAGGAGAAGTTACTATGGCTACTACCAAATCGATGGCAAAGGTTGGACCAAAGCCACCTAAAGAGATTATCAAAGCGGCGAAGGATGCGGCGCAGGGGCCTGTCACCTATACCCCTGACTGCCCTGCGTCAACGCCGGAGGCGCTGCGTGAATTTGCCATGCTCGCGGCGGAACGGAACCGGCGAAACCGGAAGCGGGCAGTTACTATCAGGCTTGTCCCTGATTGCCTGGAAAAGTACAAGTCACTGGGGAGCGGTTACACCGGAATCATGGCGGATGTACTGAATTACGTGGCCGACAACCCGGAGTTGCTTTCAAAGGCCCGCGCCTGAAAACGTTTTATAACAGTGTGACAGAGATCAAACGAATCCTCAACGACCGGGGCCTGGGGATGCGGAAGCAATTCGGACAGAATTTTCTGATACACAGCGGAGCCCGGAGGACCCTCCTTTCCGCCCTGGGGGTGACTGCGGGAATGGGGGTGTGGGAGATCGGCCCCGGCCTGGGGGCCATGAGCGCCGAGTTCATGGAAGCCGGGGCGGTGGTCACGGCCTTTGAGATTGACCGGGGGTTTTGCGCCCTCCTACGGGAAATCTTCGCCAGGGAAATAGGGGAGGGGGCCCTCACCCTGGTGGAAGGGGACGCCCGGAAGACCCTCCCCGCCATGCTCGCCCGGCCGGACATCCCCCGGCCCGAAGGGGTCTTCGGGAACCTGCCCTACAACATCGCCGCCTCCTTCATCGCGGACACCGCCCTTGGGGACCGCAGATTTCCCAGGGCCCTCTTCACGGTTCAGAAGGAAGTGGCCCGGCGCATGGACGCAAACCCCGGGGAGAAGGACTATTCGGCCTTCTCCGTCATCTGCCGGTGGGCCTACCTGATGGAGACCGCCGCGGATTTTCCCCCAAGCTTTTTTTGGCCCCAGCCGGAGGTTGATTCCAGAGCGGTTCTCCTCCAGGCCCGCCCTGATTTTCCCCGGTGCGCGGACCCGGCGCTTTTTTCCCGCATCGTCCACAGGGCCTTTTCCTCCAGACGGAAGACCATAAAAAACAACCTCGCCCCCCTTTTCGGCGTGGAAACAACGCGGCTTCTTTCGGAAACCGGGATTGACGAAAACCGCCGGGCCGAGACCCTCGGGGTTGAGGATTTTCTCCGGTTGTCCCAATCGGCCCTTTCGGCTATAATGACCCCATGAGTGACATCGCCGGAAACCTGGACACAGTGCGGGAGACCATCAGAAAGGCCGAAGCCGCCTCGGGAAGACCCGAGGGATCGGTAAAACTGATGGCCGTGAGCAAATTCCACCCCGCCGAAGCGGTGATTGACGCCATCAAAGCCTCCCAGACCCTCTTCGGGGAGAACCGTGTGCAGGAGGGACACAAAAAATTCCTTGAAGTGCGGGAGCGCGGTTATCCCTGGGAACTGCACTTCATAGGGACCATGCAGCGGAACAAGGTGAAACAGGCGGTCGCCCTGGCCTCGTGCATCCAGTCTGTGGACAGAATCGAAGTCCTGGAAGAAATAGAAAAACAGGCCGCAAGACTCGGACGGACCATCCGGGTCCTCTTCGAGCTCCACACCGGGGAAGAAACAAAGACGGGCTTCCACTCCCGGGAAGAACTCGCCCGGTGCGTCGAATTCAGCGCGTCCCTGGAACACGTCATCCCCTCGGGCTTTATGACCATGGCGCCCTTCACGGAGGACGAAAAAGCGGTCCGGGCGTCCTTCGTCACCCTGCGTCAAACAGCGGAGACCCTGGGGAAACTCTTTCCCGGCCTTCCCCTTTCGGAACTGTCCATGGGCATGTCCGGCGACTACAGAATCGCCATAGAAGAAGGATCGACCCTCGTGCGGATAGGCACGGCGATCTTTGGGGAGCGGAGGACGGAATGAGACGGGCCTGCGCCTTCCTGACCCTGCTGATGTTTTCCTGCGCCACCGCGACCCAGGAGGGAACCCTCACAGCGGACCCCTACACCAAGGACGAATTCCCCCAGTGGACCCGGGACCTGCGCCGGACCGAGATAATCTCCCTGGGGTCCCTCCCCTTCGTCACCATCGGAACCACCCTGGCCTATTCCCTCATACAAGGCATAGACCGGTCCGCCCTCCCGGAGGAAGACCAGAAGAACGTGCTCTACCTCTCCCTGGGCATATCCCTTGCCCTGGGCCTCACGGACCTGACGATCAACCTGATCAACCGGTACACCGGAAAGAACAAGACAGCGGTCGCCACCGGGATCACCGTCACCGAGAAGGCGGCGCCGCCGTCCGCCGACAAGGGCAAACCCGATAGCCCGGAAGCCGCAGGGACACCCGAAGCCAAGGAATCTCCTATTGAAGCGGCATCGCCGCCTATAGAAGCGGCTCCGCCGCCGGCATCGCCGCCGCAGCAGCAGCAATGATTATCAACCTTACCGTGGGGCTCCCGGGGGATGCCCAGGAGCGGCTGGACAAATACGTGGCCTCCCGGCCCGAAGGCATCCGCCGGTCAAAACTGAAGGCCCACGTCCAGGGGATCCGCCTGAACGGCAGACCCGCAAAACTCGCCACCCCCGTGCGTGACGGCGACGCCATTGAAATCACCTGGGAAGCCCCTCCCCTGGCCTTTGAACCCCAGGACATCCCCCTGGACGTCCTCTACGAAGACACCAGAGTCGCGGTGATCAACAAAGCCCAGGGCATGGTGACCCACCCCGGAGCGGGCAACTGGACCGGCACCCTGGTGAACGCCCTGCTGTACCGGTGGGGAAGGGGACCCTCCCCCACGCCCCGCCCCGGAATCGTCCACCGCCTGGACAAGGACACATCGGGCCTCATCATCACCGCAAAGGACGAAGCAGCATCGGACTGGCTGACCGCCCAGTTTGCCGAGCGCCGGGTAAAAAAAGAGTACATCGCCATCGTCCAGGGCCGCCCCCCGGAGGGACAAGGAAAAATCGCCACCATGGTGCTGCGGGACCCCAAAAACAAGATGCGCTTCCTTACGGCCCCGGTGGATGAACCCGAAGGGAAATTCGCCCTCACCCTGTACCGGTGCGTGGCCTGCTACGGCCCCTTCTCCCTGATGCGGCTGCTCCTCAAGACCGGGAGGACCCACCAGATCCGGGTGCACATGAAACACCTGGGCTGCCCCGTGCTGGGGGACACGGTCTACGGCAGAAAGAGCCGGGAATTCCCCAAGGCCACCCTCATGCTCCATTCCCGCCTCCTTGGCATACGCCTGCCTGGGGATGCGGACATGACCGTCTTCAAAGCCCCCATGCCGGGACGCTTCAGGGACATCATCGCCAGCCTGCACGAAGGGTATGAAAAATGCCTGTTAGAATAACCTATGAAGACGACCACATCATCCTCATAGACAAACCCCCGGGCCTGCCCACAGCGCCCCTTCCTGGGAAAGAAGGGGACACCGCCCTGGACCAGACAGCCGCCCTGTGCCCGGCGATACGTTCCGTGGTGGGGAGACAGCCATGGG
>JAISTZ010000067.1 GCA_031272345.1 Spirochaetaceae bacterium
CTGCTGTTCCTCCGGCTCGATGTAGGCGAAGACCTCGGCGGCCATGTTCTTGGGGAGCAGGCGAAAGATGCTCACCACCTTGTCCCGGTCCATGTCGGCGAACAGGGCCGCCACGTCGACGGCGTTCATGCTTGCCAGAAGCGGGCGGAGCTTTGCCACCGGGATGGGATTTTCTTCAATGAGAGAAAGGATTTCGTTGTTCATAGCTTTCCTCCGGGCCTCCGGAGAAAAATTGCTTAGACGGGTTTTTCCTCTGGAGGCATGATTTGAGTGCGGGCAGACGCGCCGGCCGCCCCGCGGCTGGGTAAACTACCGCCGCCGTCCGAATCGGACATACATACCTCCTTGAAAATGATGTGCGGGGTTCACGCCCCAAAAAGACAATACGCTTTTATACCGAAAAAGTCAAGGGCTGCCCCATTTGAATCAAGTCACGCATAAGAGCGACGATTCTCGTGTGAGGAACCTCAAATCGTGGTTTTGCCATGTTTGAATCGAAAAATTCGTTGCGCCTACGGCCGCTCATGCAATTCGTAATTTGGCTGCGGAATATATTTACAGGGGTATTATTCCGGAAAAATACAAAGACGACGCCTTTCATATCGCGGCATCCGCAAGAAACGGGCTTGATTTTGTTGTAAGCTACAACTATAATCACATAGTAAAGCTGAAAGCTATCATTGGCACAGGGATGGTAAATCGGCGTAACGGCTTGCCTATTGTAGGGTTAAGTACCCCAAAGGAGGTTTTAGAATATGGACATTGAAGACATGGACGAAAAGCAGGTTTTGGCCCATTGCCGCAAGATAAAGCAACAAGCTGCAAAGAGATGGCTATCTATGACTGCCGAAGAAGAACAAAAATACATGGATGCTATGATGAAACGGGTCGAAGCCGAATACGGCATAAAATTTACCTACGCTCAGGCCCCTGCCCCGCAATAACCCCGCCCCCTTGCACAGCCCGCCCGATCCCGGTACACTGCACGTCATGGAAGCACTCAAGAAAAATCCCGCCTGGAAGGGACGGCGGGGGCCATTGGTTTTGGTCATCATGGACGGCGTGGGCTACGGGGCGTATAAAGACGGGGACGCGGTGCAGGCCGCGCGGATGGACAACTTTGCCCTCATCGCGGGGACCTCGGCGTGTACGCGCCTCAAGGCCCACGGAACGGCGGTGGGCCTCCCCTCGGACGACGACATGGGGAACAGCGAGGTGGGCCACAATGCAATCGGCTCAGGCCGGGTGTTCGCCCAGGGCGCAAAACTCGTGTCAGGGTCTATCGCCTCCGGGGCGCTCTTCCAGGGGTCAACCTGGAAAAAGCTCGTGCAGAACACCAAAGCCACCGGGGGGGCCCTCCATTTTATCGGGCTTTTTTCAGACGGCAACGTGCACTCCCACATCGACCACCTCAAGGCCATGATTACCCGGGCGGTGGACGAGGGCGTCCCCAGGGTGAGGGTGCACATCCTCCTCGACGGCAGGGACGTGGGCGAGACCAGCGCCCTTGACTACGTGATTCCCTTTGAGGATTTTCTGGCCGAACAGAACAAGCGGGGCGGGGACTGCCGGATCGCGTCCGGCGGGGGCCGCATGTGGATAACCATGGACCGGTACAACGCGGACTGGAGCATGGTGGACCGGGGCTGGCAGACCCACGTGCGGGGGGAGGGCCGCTGTTTTAAGTCCGCCCGGGAGGCGATCGAGACGTACCGCGCCGAGATTCCCGGGGTCATCGACCAGGACCTCAAGGCTTTCGTGATTGCCGGGAGCGACGGCAAGCCCCTGGGCCCAATCAACGACGGGGACAGCGTGGTCTACTTCAATTTCCGGGGGGACCGGGCCCTTGAAATCACCTCGGCCTTCGAGACTCCTTCGGGCGCGGAGTTTCACTTTGACCGGAAGCGTGTGCCCAAGGTGGAGTACGCGGGCATGATGGAATACGACGGGGACCTTCACATCCCCCGGCAATACCTGGTGGAACCCCCGGCGATCGACCGCACCTTGGCGGAATACCTCTGCGCCTCCGTGGTGCGGCAGCTCGCCATAAGCGAAACCCAAAAATACGGCCACGTAACTTATTTCTTCAACGGCAATAAGCTCGGCAAATTCAACGAAGCCCTGGAGGACTACGAGGAAATCAAGAGCGACATCGTGCCCTTTGAGCAGCGCCCCTGGATGAAGTGCGCGGAGATCACCGACCGGGTGATTCAGGCGATCGGGAGCGGAGATTTCGCCTTTATCCGGCTGAATTTCCCCAACGGCGACATGGTGGGCCACACCGGGGTGTTCAATGCGGTGGTCTGCGCCATGGAGGCCCTGGACTTGCAGTTGGGGCGGCTCAAAAAGGCCGTGGACGCCGCCGGGGGGGTGATGATCCTTACCGCGGACCACGGCAACGCGGACGACATGTACGAACACGACAAAAAAACCGGCGAGGTCCTGCGGAAAAAGGACGGGTCCCCGCGGGCAAAGACGAGCCACTCCCTGAATCCCGTGCCCGCCGTCATCTACGACCCTGAATACAAGGGCGAATACGCCAGGACCCTGAAGGAGGGTCTGGGAATCAGCTCCCTGGCAGCCACCTGCGTGGATCTCCTGGGGCTCATCCCCCCGGCGGACTACGACAGGAGTCTCTTGAATTTCCGCTGAAGATACGATAAAATAAGTGTGATTTCACCAAAGTGAGAGGATGCGTTGAAAGTTAGGGACATTTTGAGGAAGTTGCGGGAAGATGGGTGGTATGAATTGCCGCGGAAGTCAACATCGCACATTCAACTCAAGCATCCTGTTAAGCCCGGTAAAGTAACCGTGGCTGATCACCCCGGCGATGTCCCGCCGGATACGGTAAAAAGCATCGAAAAACAGGCGGGGATAACATTTTAGGAGGAACTATGCAAAAATATACGTACTATGCGGTTTTTGAACCTTCCACAGACGGCAGCTACGGTGTTTATTGGCCGGATTTGCCCGGTTGTACTTCGTGGGGGGAAAATTTGCCCCGCGCGCAGGAAATGGCAAAAGAGGCCCTTACGTTGCACCTTTCCCAAATGATTGAAGATGGCGACCGGCTGCCGGTTTCTCAAGTTCCATCCGGAGGAAACACGGTCTCCCGCTATAATCCGGTAATGCCTGTTACGGTTTTTGTTGATGCCAACACCGGTAAATTTAATACCGGCAGGGCCGCACGGCAGTACGCAACGGCCTAGGCCACGGTGAACCGCTCGATTTCCCGGATTAACACGTCGATGCTCTCCTTGTTTTTGCCCGAAAGCTCGTTCACGTGGGTGATGGCGGTGTTCACCTGGGCCGCGCCGATGGCCATTTCCTTCATGCCCCCGCTGATTTCCTGGGTGGCGATTTCCAGATTTTCGGCCTCCTTGAAGACCTTGGCGCTGCTTTCCCGCATGTCGCTGGTGCCCGCTGAAACCTGTCCGGTAATCGCCTTCACCCTGCCGATGGCCTCCAGGATGTTCCGGCTCCCGGCGTTCTGTTCCTCCATGGCGGTCTGGATGTTCGCGGTCTGGCCGCTCACGCTCTTAATTCCCTCGTCGATGGCGGCGAATTTTGTCAGCACCGAATCCGTGGAGGCCCCGATCTTGTCGATTGACTCCTTGATCTTCTTCAGCACCGCGCCGATGGTCTTGGACTGCTCCGAAGAGGTCTCGGCGAGCTTGCGGATCTCGTCGGCCACCACCGCAAAGCCCTTCCCCGCCTCTCCCGAGTGGGCCGCCTCAATGGCTGCGTTCATGGACAGCAGATTGGTCTGACCGGCGATGTTCTCCATCACCGCATTGATTTCCAGGAGCCCCGCGGACTCCCTGGCGATTTCCTGAATGTCCGTGGCCACCTCCTGAATACCCGCCTGACCCACCGCTGCCGCGTCGGTGAGGAGCTTCATGCTTTCGGAATTCTTGTTCAGCGCGCCGGTGACGGACTGGATGCTGGCGAGCATCTCCTCGATATTCGCCGAGGACACCGACACCGCCTCGGTCTGGGATTCCACGTGCCCGTTCAGGGCCGTGATGTTGCCGGTTATCTGCTCCATGGCGCTCTTGGCGTGGCTGACCCCTTCGTTCTGGTTCACCGTGCGGTCCTGGATGTTCTCGATGTTCGAGGTGATTTGATTCATCGCGGCGGCGGTTTCCGTGGTGTCCGCCGAAAGATCCCGCCCCACATCGGCGAGCACCGCGGACTGGTCCTTGATGGTGCGGATGAGTCCCGTGATGGACTCCATGGTCCCGTTCACCGAGGAGGCAAGTTCCCCCAGTTCGTCCTTTGAGTGAAGACCGATTCTGGGACGGAGGTCCCCGGCGGCAATCACCTTGAGGGTCTTGCTCACCCCGGCCAGGGGCTTGGTGACAGACCGGGCGATGAGTATGGCCAGGACCATCCCCACTGCCAGACATATCACCAGGATGACGCCGAGGGTCGTGGTGATGGCGTACACGGGCGCCATGAATTCGCTCTTGTCAATCGTCACCAGGAGACTCCACTTGTAGTCCGGGATGGTCGCAAAGCCGATGAGTTTTTCAGCCCCCTGGTAGGTGTAGGACGCAATCCCCGTGTCCTGGGCCAGGATGATGTTGTAGGCCTTGGCAAGGGACGCAAAGGCGGGATTTTTGGCCCCCTCCCGGCCGGGGTTCGTCTGGTTTTCCACGTAGGAATAGTCCCTGTGGGCGATCGTCATTCCCACTTCGTCAATCAATATGGAAAAGCTCGTCTTTCCGGCCTTCACCACGGCGGCCAGGTTGCTCAGGTAGCGGGCGTCCACGTGTCCGAGGAGTCCCCCCACAACCCTGCCCCCCTCCGCCGTGATGGGCGCGCCGAACATGACCGTGGGCTTTCCGGTTATCCGGCTGATTATCACATCGGACACGGAAGTTTTCCCGGCGAGCACGTCCTGCACATACGTCTGGTCGGAGAGGTCGAAGTACAGGTCGGTTTTGATGCTCCGGGAGACCCCGTCCCGGCCCACAATCAACATGTCCTGGTAGCCCAGGTCCTCGATTTCATCGTTCAGGTCGGCCTTCTGGGTGTCGAAATTCATATCCCGGAGGATTTTGCGGCTCGCCACTTCCATGAGCACGTCCCGCTTGCCGTGGATGGACGCGGAGAGGAATTCGGCCCCGGAAATCGCCTGGCTGCGCAGAGTCTCCCCGGCTGATTTTGTGAGGGCCCTGGACGCAAGGATGAGGGAGGTTACGCCGGTGCTGCCCGCCACGGCAAGCACCAGGATTCCGGTCAATAGGGAAATGCGATAGGTTAGTTTCATAGCTGCTCCACATTGTCTTGTACGCCTCCGCCCCGGAATCCCCGGGGGACTCCTTTGTAAAAACACTGCGGGGGGAGCAACGGTAACAGGATGGAAGAATTTAGAGTGATTTCCAGGCGGAAAGAAATTCCAGCATGAACTGCTGGATGTCCGAGAACCATTTTTTTTGGAAGGCCGCGGCCCCCTTGCCGATGAACCGGTAGTGCCAGCACTCCCACCGGTAGCCCGTAACGTCCTCGTAGCCCTCGGGGAACGACAAGGACCAGCCGTACTCCCCCGCGTGGGCAAGGAGCCACCGGCCCGCCTTTGTGTGGGCAAACTCATCGGTGATGGAGCCGAAGTCCACCACCGTGCCGAGCTGGTGCTGGCTCTTTCCGGGTTGGGCGGACTCCCGGTCGGCAACCTCCTTGCCGGATTGGCGCACGTTCCGCCCGTAGACCTCCACCTGGTACTCGTAGCTGCGGTAGGTGGAACTCGCCGTCAGGGAGACCCCGTCCTTTTGGGCAGCCAGGGCCATCTCCCGGAGGGCGGCCTCCGCCGGGGCCCGCAGGGACAGGTCGTTCCGGCTGATGCCGTAGGCGTTGTTTTTTACCAGGGGGACCAGGTCGGCCGGGGCGTACCCCTCCGGGAGGGAATGGTGTTTGTCCACCAGGACGAGGAGGCCCTCCGTGTCGGATGCGAGCACGGAGTCCAACTCCGCAAGAAATTCCGCCGGGTTTCCAATCACGGTTCCATTCCGGCCGCGGGGGGGAAGGCGGGCAAGGGCCGGTTGCTGCTTCTCCTCCCCGGCGGGCGGGCCGGCGGGGGGGGGCTGATTCCGTGATGGACCGGCGGCGGGGGGCAGCGGGGCTTCTTCCGCAAGGGCCCCTCCCCCGTGTTTTGCCCGGCAGGAGGATAGGACGAGAATAATCATCACAAAACATACAACGGGCCGCATGGTCATTGTAAAATATCCGATTTTCCTTGCAAAAGCAATTGTTTTATGATAAAGTAGACGGTCACTGTGTGGAGGGGTCCCATGGGTCTAACGGATGTAGTCAATTTGCTCCAGCGGGGGGTGCAGGAGATTCTGCTCCTGGTGTCCCCCATCGTGCTTTCCGCCCTGGCGGTGGGTCTGGTGGTGTCGATTCTCCAGGCCACCACGTCGATTCAGGAGCAGACGCTCACCTTTGTTCCCAAGTTATTCGTCATTCTCATCATGCTGGCCTTTTTGGGGGCCTGGATGTTCTCGTCACTCCGGGGGTACACGATAAACCTGTTCGAGATGATCCCCGCCGTGTCCCGGTAGGAGACGCGGGTGGGGGACATACTTGGGAACGCATCAGTCTTTCTCCTCATCCTTGCCCGGTGCCTGGCGATGATTCTGGTGCTGCCGCTTTTTTCGTCCAGAGCCCTCCCCAGGGGCACAATAATGGCGCTGGCGTTTTTCCTCTCCTTCCTCATGTTCCCCGCGGCGGCGGCGAGCGGGTTCAACGCAGCCTACGGCAGGCTGGCCTTCTTCAACCTGGCCTACCTCGTCACCCTCCTGGGGGAGGCCCTCATCGGGGTGATTCTGGGGTTCTACGTGTCGATTATCTTCGGGGCATTCAGCACCGCCGGGCAGTTCTTCTCGTTCCAGACCGGGCTGGGGGCTTCGGAGGTGTACGACGCCCTCTCCCAGGTGTCCAATCCCGTGTTGGGCCAGTTCCTGAACCTGATGGCCATGCTCCTCTTCCTGCGCACCGGGGGATTCCAGAAGATCTTCCTGGACGCCCTCCTCCGCAGCTACCAGAGCCTGAACGCGGCGCAACTCGTCACCGCAAACCAGGTGTTCTACCGGTTCCTCCTTTCAGGACTTTCGCGTCTGTTTTTTGACGCCTTCATGCTGGCCCTGCCCGTGTCGGGGACCCTCTTTTTGGTGTCCGTCAGCATGGGACTCATCACCAAGGCCGCCCCCCAGATGAATCTGCTCTCCGAGGGTCTCCCCCTCACGATTCTCGTCACCTTCTTTGTGATTTGGAATCTCCTGCCGGGGATGTGCAACTTCTTCATCACGGTCTTCGACCAGGGCCTGGGGCGGCTCCAGCAGCTCTTCATTTCCACCGGAGGCATCCCGTGAACGCGGAGCTTGCTGTGTTCTGGGGGGTCCATCTGCAATGGTTTGCGGCGGAGGACGAGGGGCGCACCGAGGAGCCCACGGAGTTCAAGCTCCGCAAGGCCCGTGAGGAAGGGCGGATTCCCAAGAGTCAGGAGCTCGCCGGAGCTCTGATTCTGCTCTTCCCGGTGATTGTGCTGGCCATGATGGCCCCGTCGATCCTCCGGGACTGCGTGGACCTGTTCCGGTATTATTTTGAACGGAGCGCAGCCGCCAAAGTCACGGACACGGGAATCGCCCAGGGGTTTTTCTACTACTTCGTAAAGATGATTCTGCCGGTGGTGATTGCGGCGGTGGTGAGCGCCATAGCGGCCAATCTGATTCAGACCAGGGGATTCCTCTTCACCACAAAGCCCATCACGCCGGATTTTTCCAGGATAATCCCCAACTTCCCCAGGTACTTTGCCAGGTCACTCTTCTCCTTCGAGGGGGCCTTCAACCTGCTCAAGTCCCTGGCAAAGGTGGCGGTCACCCTTGGGGCGGCCTACGTGATTCTCCGGGGGGACTGGGAGCGGCTCCTCTCCCTTTCCACGACGGGCCTGTGGAACGGGGTGTCCCACGTGGCGGGCATGACGGCCCGGCTCCTCATCACCGCGGCGGTGATTTTTTTGGCCATTTCGATCCCCGACTACATCGTCCAGCGGCGGCAGTTCATGGAGTCCATGAAGATGACCAAACAGGAGGTAAAGGACGAATACAAGGAATTGGAGGGGGACCCCTTCACCAAGCGCAGGATCCGGCAGTCCGTGCGGGAGCTTATGTCCCGGAACATGCCCCAGAATGTCGCCCAATCCGACGTGGTGATTACGAACCCCACCCACTTCGCGGTGGCCCTGAAGTTTGACCAGCGCACCATGCCCGCCCCCCAGGTGATGGCCAAGGGCCAGGACGCCGCGGCCTTGCGCATAAAGGAGATAGCCCGGCAGAACAACATCCCCATAGAGGAGAACAAGCCCCTTGCCCGGGCGCTCTATGCGGAGCTTGATGTGGGGGATTTTATCCCCGAGAAATACTTTACCATACTATCAATTATTTTCGGAAAGATATATAATCTTAAAGGAAGAACGGCCTAGGCCGTTCATCAGGGTGGGATTGAATGGCTGATGTTGCCGCACGGCGGAGCATGAATTCGGAGGGTCTCTTTTTGGCAATCGCGGTGGTCGCCATCGTGCTCATGGTGATTATCCCCCTCCCCACGGTGCTGCTCGACACCCTCATGGCGTCCAACCTGCTCCTTTCCATCCTCATCCTCCTCTTAGCCCTCACCACCCCCAGGGCGATCGACTTTTCCGCCTTCCCCACGGTGCTCCTGGTGCTGACGGTCTTCGGAATCGGGCTCAACGTGTCCTCCACCAGGCTGATTCTTACCCTGGGCACCAGGTTCAACGGCAGGATGGTCCGGGCCTTCTCGGACTTCGTGGTGGGCTCCGGGGGCAACCAGGGGCTCGTCATCGGGTTCGTCATGTTCATCATCATCACGGCGGTGCAGGTCTTCGTGATCACCAAGGGCGCAAAGCGGAGCGCCGAGGTGCAGGCCCGGTTCACCCTGGACGCCATGCCCCTCAAGCAGGCCGCCCTGGAAAACGAATTCAACACAGGGACCCTCACGGACGAGGAATTCCGCCGCCGCAAAATCGAATTGCAGCAGGAGGTTGACTTCTTCGGCCAGATGGACGGCGCGTCCAACTTCGTGTCCAACAACGCCAAGCTGGGCATCTTCATCACCGTAATCAACCTGGTGGGGGGCATAATCCTGGGCATGGTTTTGCGGAGGGAGCCCTTCGGCACGGCGATTCAAACCTACGCGGCCCTCACCATCGGCGACGGGCTCCTGGCCCAGGTGCCCTCCCTCCTGGTGTCCGTGGCGACGGGCATCCTGATCAGCCGCTCCAACGCCCAGCAGGCCCTGGAAAAAAGCGTGGTCAAGGAATTCACCCAGTCCGCCACGGCCTTCTACGTGGGCGGGGGCACCATGGTCGTCACCGGGGTGCTTCCGGGCTTCCCCTGGTACATCATGGTTCCCATGGGAATCGCCCTGTTCTACGCGGGCCGCAGGCTGCAAAATCAACAGCGCACAAGGCCCTTCACGGAGGAGCTGGCCGAAAAAAAGAAAAAACAGGCCGCCGACGCCGGGGCCGTGGCGCCCCTGGACCCCCTGTCCCTGGAAATCGGGTTCGCCCTGATTCCCCTGGTCGACGCCGACAAGGGGGCGGAGCTCCTGGAGCGGGTGCAGCGGATCAGGCGGGAGGCCGCCGTGGACATGGGGCTCATCGTGCCCAAGGTCAGAATCATCGACAACATGCGTCTGGACCCCCTGGAGTACAGCATCAAGATAAAGGGCGTGGAAGTGGGGAAGAGCAGAATCCGCATGGGCTGTTATATGTGCATGAACACCGGCGGGGTCATCGAGGAAATCCAGGGCGAAAAAACCACCGAGCCCACCTTCGGGCTTCCGGCCATCTGGATAACCGAGGACCAGCGGGACCGGGCCGAGCGGGCCGGGTACGCGGTGGTTGACCCGCCCACCATAATCGCCACCCACCTCACCCAAATCATCAAGACCCACGCGGCGGAAATTCTGGGCAGGCAGGACGTGCAGACCATCATCGACTCAATTAAGGGCGACTATCCGGCGGTGGTTGACGGGGTGCTCAATGCGGGGCAGAATTCCTTCACCGTTGGGGAGATACAGAAGGTGCTGCAAGGGCTCCTGCGGGAGCAGGTGTCCATCCGCAACATCGTCGTCATCCTGGAGACTCTGGCGGACTACGCGGGAATCACCCACAAGGCGGCCCCGCTCATAGAAAAGGTGCGGCAGGCCCTGGGACGGCAAATCTGTCTGCAATACGTTGACGACGAGCAGATTCTCCGGGTGGTCACCGTGTCCCCGGAGTTCCAGCAGCAGCTCATCGCCGCCAGGGTTGACACGATTGACGGCCCCGGCGCGGCCCTGGACCCGGCCTCCCGCAGGGCGTGGATTTCCGCGGTCGGCGCCGCCATCGCTGCGGTGAAGGACAGGGGCATCGTGCCGGTGATTCTGTGCCCGGAGGAGCTGCGGGCAATTGTGCGCAATTCAATCGAGCGGGATCTGCCGGGGATCGTGGTCCTCTCCATCCCGGAAATTCCAAGCGACATAAAAATCGAATCCCTGGGGGAGATAAAAGGTGCCCAGTAGACCCATCACCGCCCTGGACGCCGGAGGGGACCGGCTGGCCGGGGGGGAACAGAAACTGCAAAAAATCCGCGGCCAGGACCTGGGCGCATGTGTGGAGTCCCTCAGAAGCAGGTACGGCGAGCAGGGGTTCAAAATTCTGAACCACGCGGAGGTGTACAGCGAGGGGCTCTTCAACCGCCTGTGGGGGAACAAGGAGATGGAGGTGCAATACGTCGTCCTGCAAAAACCCCTGTCCTTCGAGGCGGAAAAGCAAAAAATTCTGAACATAACCGGCAAGACCGCTGTCCCCTTTGCGGAGCTTGATAAAAAACTCGGCGCCTATGGGGAACTCCTCAATTCAATCCTGGAAAAGATAGCCCCCGGGGACGGGTCCCATCCGGCGATCACCAAAATCGAGGGGATTCTCGAAAAAAACGAATTCACCGGCGGGTTCATCAAAAAAATCTCCCAGCGGCTCAAGAAGGAGCTCCCCCTGGGGGACCTTGAGGACGAGGCCCTGGTGCACAGGACCGTCCTCGACTGGATCGGCGCGGAAATCCGCATAAAACAGCCCCCGGCAATTGCGCGGCCCCCCAGGGTGGTGGTTCTGGTGGGACCCACCGGTGTCGGCAAGACCACCACCATCGTCAAACTGGCGGCAAAATACCGGATCCAGGAGAATTCCGGCGACTATAAGCCCCTGGTGCGCATTGCCACGGTGGACAGTTTCAGGATCGCGGCCTTTGAGCAACTGGAAAAACAGGCCGACATCCTGGGCTTTCCGGTCCACAAGGCCGAAACCCCGGGGGACATCCCCCAGATTCTCGCCATGGACGAGGGCCGTCTGGATGCGCTCTTCATCGACACCATCGGGTGCAGTCCCACGGACTACGAGGGAATCGCCGCCATGCGTTCCCTCATCAACATCCCCCACATCACCCCGGAAACCTACCTCACCGTGTCGGCCTCCACCAAGGCGAGTGATCTGCGGATGATTTTAAAAAACTATGAGTCCTTTGACTACAAGGCGGTCATCGTAACCAAGCTCGACGAAACAAGCCGGCCCGGAAACATCATCAGTGTGCTTTCCGAGCGGAACGTGCCCGTCGCCTTTGTCACCACAGGGCAGAAGCCAAAGCAAATAGAGGACCCGTCACCTATAACGTTTTTACGAAAACTAGCCGATTTTAATATAGGGAGAGAATACTTCGACGATTCGGCGCCACCGGTTCCAGGGGGAACCTAAGCCATGGGAGAGTATGTGATGGATGATCAGGCACAGGAACTGCGGGAGTTGATGTCCCAAAGACGGGCCAGCGGCTCCGCCGGTTCGAGTTATATTATGAAGCGGCCGGATTTCCGGTCGAGCGAGAAGGCGGGGCACAAGACCAGGGTTATTGCGATAACGAGCGGCAAGGGCGGGGTGGGAAAGTCAAACATCGCGGTGAACATGGCGATAGGCTACGCCGAAACGGGCAAAAAGGTCCTGCTGATTGACGGCGACCTGGGCATGGCGAATGTGAATGTGCTGTTGAATATCGTGCCCAAGTACAACCTCATGCACGTGATCACCCAGCAAAAAAAAATGCACGAGATTATCGTGGACACGGAATTCGGGTTCAAGTTTATCGCCGGGGCGAATGGGTTTTCCCGAATCGCCAACCTGGACGAGGAGGAGCTCCAATACTTCGCCAATGAATTCAGCACCATCGGCAACACGGACATCATCATCATCGACACGGGCGCAGGGATCGCCAGGAACGTGCTCCAGTTCATCGCCGCCGCGGACGATGTGTTCGTGGTAACGACTCCGGAGCCCACGGCAATTACCGACGCCTACGGCATCATCAAGATAATCACCACGGAGCTGCTCAACAAGGACATCAACCTCAAATTGCTGGTGAACCGGGTGCGCTCAGCCGACGAGGGCAAGCGCATTTCCGACAGAATCATCACCATCGTGGCCCAGTTCCTGAACTACCGGGTTGACTACATCGGCTACGTGTACGACGACCCCGCGGTCTCCGCGTCGGTCATCCGGCAGAAGCCCTTCATCGTGGTGAGTCCCTCCTCAAAGCCCGCCATGTGTCTCAAGCACATCATCGGGCGCATCGAGAAGACCGAGGTGGACCCCTCGGCGGCGGGGGTCACCCGGTTCCTGTCGAAATTCCTGGGGAAATAGGCCCCGCCCATGCAGCTGGGTGTCGTAACCTATCTTATCGTGTGCCCCCTGGTGTTTTGCGCCGGGCTTGTTGACGCCGCCGCGGGCGGGGGCGGAATCATCTCCCTGCAAGCCTACATCCTGGCGGGGGTCCCCATGCACTTTGCCCTGGGAACCAACAAGCTCTCCTCGGTGGCGGGCACCACCATCGCGGCGGCCCGGTACTACCGGAACAAGCTCGTGGACTTCGGGGTCTGTGTTCCCTCCGTCGCCGCGGCCCTCGCCGGGTCCGCCCTGGGCACGTCCCTCACCCTCCTTATTGACGAAAACATCCTGAAGCGGCTCCTCCTCTTTGTGATTCCCCTTACGGCGTTCTATGTGTTCAAAAACAAGAATCTCTCCGGGGACGCCGCGCCCCCGCTCAGGAAGCGGCAGATTCTGTACGCGGCGCTCATTTCCTTTGTTGTGGGGGTGTACGACGGGTTCTTCGGCCCCGGCGCGGGGACCTTCTACATCCTCCTCTACACGGGCATCGCAAAGATTCGGCCCGCGGTCGCCTCGGGCACGGCAAAATTCGTGAACTTCGCGTCCAACTTCGGGGCCCTGGTTGTCTTCCTCCTGAACGGCCGGGTGATTATTCCCCTGGGAATATGCGCCGGGGCATTCGGTATGCTCGGGGCCTATGCCGGGTCCGGTCTGGTGATTCACCGGGGCGCAAAAATAATCCGGCCCTTCATCCTGGTGGTCCTGGCCCTGCTGTTCGGGAAGATCGTGTACGATTTTGCGGCGGGCTGACAGGTTCGCGGCGCTTGCCGGCGCCGGCGCATGAGCTGATTCCTGGGCTTGATTTATGCTATACTGCCCCATGCCCCAGGGACCAGCCCCCGGAACAGGCCCGGCCGGGGAAGGAGAAAACCCGGAATTCCTCACCACCCAGATAATCACCTACATCGGCAACAAACGCGCCCTGCTGGGTTTTATCGGGCGGGGGGTGGAGGCCGCGCAGAAACGCCTGGGAAAAAATCGCCTGGACATTTTCGACGTGTTCAGCGGCGCGGGGATCGTTGCCCGGTATTTCAAGCGATACGCCGCGCGCCTCCTGGTGAACGACGTGGAGGACTACGCCCGGGTAACGAATGAGTGCTACCTCGCCAACAAAGACGACATCGACCTCCCCGGTTTGCGGGAACTCCACCGGAGCCTCCTCCGGCAGATTGACTCCGGGCCCCTGACGCCGGGCATCATCTCGGAGCTCTATGCCCCCAGGGACGACAGGAACATCCAGCGCGGGGAGCGGGTGTTCTACACCCGGAGGAACGCCCTGTACATCGACACCGTGCGCGCCCTCATCGATACCGTGGAGGAATCCCGCAGAAAATTTTTCCTCGCCCCATTGCTGGCGGAAGCTTCGGTCCATTCAAACACCGCGGGGGTCTTCAAGGGATTTTACAAGAACAGGGAGACCGGGGTGGGCCAGTTCGGCGGCAGGAACAGGGACGCCCTCGCGCGGATTACCGGCGAGATTTCCCTGCCCTTCCCGGTGTTCAGCAACTTCAATTGTCCTGTCACCCTCTACACGGGGGATTCAAACCACGTCATACAAACCGCCCCGGAGGTGGACCTGGCCTACCTTGACCCGCCGTACAATCAACACCCCTACGGGTCGAACTATTTCATGCTCAATGTGATTCTCCGAAACACACGCCCCCAGGGGCTCAGCAAGGTTTCCGGCATACCCGCGGACTGGAACCGCTCGGCCTACAACAAAAAACACGCAGCCCTCACGGCCCTGCAAGACCTGTGCCGGAACATCCGGGCAAAATTCGTGCTGATTTCGTTCAATTCCGACGGATTCATCCCCCTGGGAGAAATGCAGACTATGCTCCGGGGAATCGGACGCCTTACGGTGCTTGAGACCCCCTACAACACCTTCCGGGGATGCAGGAATCTGGCGGCGCGGAACATCCACGTCACCGAGTACCTCTATTTGCTGGAAAAATAGCCCCTCGCCTATCCCGCGCCGCTGAGAATCATCCGGTCCGACGCGCCCCCCCCGGCCTGCTCGAATTTTTTGAGCAAATCGTTCACTTCGAGGCTGCGCTTTTCTTCGCCGCACACGTCGTAGATGATTCTGCCGTCGGTCATCATGATCAGCCGGTTGCCGTACCTGATTGCGTGGCGCATATTGTGGGTCACCATGAAGGCGGTGAGTCCCTCCCCGCCGATAAGACTCTCCGTAAGGTCCAGGACCTTGGCGGCGGTCTTTGGGTCAAGGGCGGCGGTGTGTTCGTCCAGGAGGAGGAGCCTGGGCTTTTGCAGGGTGGCCATGAGCAACGTGAGGGCCTGCCGCTGCCCCCCGGAGAGGAGCCCCGTCTTGGAGTGAAGGCGCGTTTCAAGCCCCAGGTCCAGAGTCGCCAGACGCTTGACGTACATCTCCCGCTCCTGCCGGGTGACCCCCCACCGGAGGCCCCGCTTCTTTCCACGCCGGAACGCCAGGGCCAGGTTCTCCTCGATTTCCATGCTGGCGGCGGTGCCCATCATGGGGTCCTGGAACACCCGCCCCAGGAAGGCCGCCCGCTCGTGCTCCTTCTTCCTGGTAACGTCCAGGCCGTCCAGGATGATTGACCCCGTGTCGGCCTCGTAGACTCCCGCAATCAGGTTGAGCAGGGTTGACTTTCCCGCCCCGTTCCCGCCGATAACGGTGACAAAGTCCCCCTCCCGCAGTTCCAGGTTCGTCCTCTTGACCGCCCGCTTCTCGGTGATCGTGCCGGGGTTGAAGGTCTTGGACACGTTGACAAGCTTAATCATGGGTCCCTCCCTCCTCCTCCGGCGTAAGGGGCGCGGGCTTTGCGTACCGCTGGCGCACCACGGGAATTGACAACGCTATCGCCACGATGACCGCGGTGAGCAGCTTGAGGTCCGTCGACTTGAGCCCCAGTTGCAGGACAATCGCTATGATGATCCGGTACACCACGGACCCGAACACGCAGGCGAGCAGTTTTACCCAGAATGACCGGGCCCAGCCGAAGAACACTTCCCCAATGATGATCGACGCCAGGCCGATGACGATGGTGCCCGTGCCCATGCCCACGTCCGCGTAGCCCTGGCTCTGGGCGACGAGGGCCCCGGAAAGGGCCACCAGGGCATCCGCCAGGAGGAGGCCCGCTATCTTCATCCTGTCCGTGTCCACCCCCAGGGCGCGGATCATCTTTTCGTTGTCCCCGGTGGCCCGGACCGCCCCGCCGAGCTCAGTCCCGAAGAACCAGTACAGGGCAGCGGTGATCACCGCGGAGAACACGAGCCCCGCCGCCAGACTCGCCGCGGTCTTGTTCATGCCGAAGAGTCCCTCGATTTGGGAAAGCAGGGTGGTGATGCCCAGAAGGGGGGTGTTCGCCCGGCCCATCACCCGGATGTTGATTGAATAGAGGGCGATCATGGAGAGAATCCCCGCCAGGATACCCGGAATCTTGAGTTTTGTGTGGAGGAGCCCCGTCACGATACCCGAAAGCCCCCCCGCAAGGAAGGCCGCCCCCAGGGACAGGAGGGGATTCATCCCCCCCACGATGAGCACGGCGCTCACGGACCCGCCCAGGGCAAAGCTGCCGTCAACGGTCATGTCGGGAAAATCGAGCACCTTGAAGGTGATGAACACCCCCATCGTCATTATTCCCCAGAGCACACCCTGGGAAACCGCGCCTTCCATGGCGAGCAAAATACCCATATCCACCTCACCAGGGGGAACTCTACCAGAAAAACAACGCCGAGTCTACCGGATTCCCTCCCGACTGGCTGACGGCGGTCTCGACAGCTTCTTGCGGGTCCGTCGGCGCCCTTTACAAAATCATCTCTTCATTCTATAAAAAATTTGAAGGAGATGGTAAATGCCGCACACGAAGATTCTTGACATTCATAACCCCCGGTTCATCCGGGAAAAAGGCATGGAAGCCCTGACAAATGAACTCGGAACTGTCGGAACCGTTTATTTTCTGCGGCAGTTCACCAGCGGCAAAGGCAACTGGACGGAGGACCGAAAAACAGAACTTGCGGGCATTTCTCTTGAGGACATAGAAAAAGACGTCGACGGTTTACGCAACGAACCAAACAGGCTGTTTCCACACCGCAACATAAAGGCAGTTCATTAGTTCCGGCCACAGGCCACGGGTATTACAGATATTCCAGCAGACTGATTATCTCGCCCTTGATTCGCTGTTTGTTCACCGGGGTTTGGCTGCCCCCGGCGATGGCCGGCGGGAAAAATTC
>JAISTZ010000071.1 GCA_031272345.1 Spirochaetaceae bacterium
GACGCCTTCGCTGTGACCGCCACTCCGAACAGCGCCACCCGTGTTTTTAGTCTCGAGCCGACCGCGATGCCGAGCGCCGCATTGGAGAACGTCGTTATTCACGCTGAAATCAGGGACGAGTACGTGCAGGAATTGTTCCTGCGTTCCTCCCAACCGGCGGGGGAGTCCCTGGGGGGCATCGACAATATCTGTGTGTTCATCGGCAACAAAACATTTTATTTTCCCCGTGAGGAAATCGCCGCATGGGAGCGTTCTACCCTTGAGGGATTGCCGGTGTATAAAATACCGGCAGGGCCGTATCGTACTTCCGTCATCAAACCGTGGATAAACTGGTACGGCGATTTTAACCTTGCCCTGAAGGAAATAACGGCCTTTTTTAGCAATCCCTTCGGCTTTTCGCTTTCCTGGTTTTTTATAGTGTTCATACTGGTCATGTTTTGGACAGACCTCTGCGCGGCGTACGGCGCCTTGACAGAGAAGCGCCGGAAAATCCTGGAAATGGCGCTGCTTGCCCTGATGACGGCGTTTGCTTTTGCCCTGCGTGTCGACGGGCTTACGAGGTTTTCCTCTTGGTTGGACGAACTCTATTCAAGCGCGACAGCGGATCCCTCACTTCCCTTTATGAATACCTTTGGTGACCCCGGAAACCCGCCGCTGTATTTTATCTTGCTCAGGTTTTGGTTCATCCTCTTTGGATGGTCTGAGACATCGGGACGTTTTTTGAGTGTGATTATCGGGCTGTTTGCCATTCTGTCGCTGTACGCCTTCGTCAAAACCCTGTGCGGAAGAAAACACGCCATGCTGTCGGCATTTCTGCTGACCATAAGTTCAAGCGCTATCGGTTATTCAAATGAGATGCGGGCGTACATTTTACTCATCGCCCTGGCATCACTGTGCGCACGGCGTTTTATTGTGCTGCTGGGCAATCAAAACACAAAAAACACGGTTCTGTATATTCTTGGGGGCGCGCTCATCGTGAATACGCACTATTTCGGCGTGTTGTTCATAGCGGCCGATTTCTTGTTCTATTTTATGTATCACAAGCGGCGTACTGCCCTGAAACAGGCACTCTTGTTTCTGTCCGCCAACATCGTAATCGCCCTTTCCCTCGTGCCCTACTTCGCCGTAACCGCGTTTCAAAAGGCATTAACCAATCCTGATTTTAACTCGTGGATTTTGCATCCTGGCCGGAAAGATATATTCGTTGCATGTATGCTGTCCGCCGCCTGCATGGTGTACTATTTTGCGCGAAGGTATGCAAGGAAGCGTCAATTGCTGACGGAGGAAAAGATTCTGCTCTTTGATTATGCGCTCTTTACGGGATACGCAATTTATATGCTGGCTTTTCTGATTTCATTAAAGCGTCCTATTCTTACCTGGCGTTATCTTGTAATTTGTCTGCCCCTCATTTTCGCGATTTTGCCGACCCTGGTTGGTATGAATATCCACAATCGGGGAATACTGATAGTAATCAATGTATACTCCCTCATTTTCATGTGCAACTTTGCCGTTTCCTTCCGTGCCTTCGGGGGCGGCTTGTCCGATGTGTACAAGGAAGCCCAGCACTACATCGAGGCCGACATCAGAGCCCATGAAGCGTATGTGCCGTCTGAATGGAACAACCGTCTGCCCTGCTTTTACGGCTTTCAAAATATTCCTCCCTATGAGCCGCATAAGGGGTATACTATGCTGTATATGAATCCCCTGCATAAAAATGAAAGGCAGATGGACCTTCAACTGGAGCAATTCGGGCTTGACGCTCGAAATATGCTAAAAATAAAAATCAATCGTGATAAATATATCTACAAGAAATATATTTCACCCGAATAAGCATCATAGTTGTGCGAAAAAAGAGGCGAAATTTCGACAAAATTCCAAAAAAACCTAAAATATCGCCCCGGCAATCCCCTTGACAGGTTTGCCGCTCTTCTGATAGAATCATCCTGCTTGTCTCCTTCGTCTAGTGGTTAGGACATCGGGTTTTCATCCCGACAACGGGGGTTCAATTCCCCCAGGAGATGGATTTCCTTCAAGTGTGGCGGTATGAAGATCGACAGCATCGCCGTAGGGGACTATCTCTCAAAAAACGGAGCCTTCGCACAACGGCAGGGCCGCTTCGAGGAGCGGCAAAGCCAGATGGACCTGGCAGTCTGCGTGGCCGACGCCTTTAACGACGACGGAATCGGTGTGTTCGAGGCGGGCACCGGGGTGGGGAAGTCCTTCGCCTACCTGGTTCCCGCCCTGCTCTGGCAGGCCAAAAACGACGAGCGGGTGGTTATCTCCACGGGCACAATCAACTTGCAGCAGCAGTTGATGCAAAAGGACATCCCCGAGGCCATGGACATCGCGGACAGGCGGACCAAGGCCGTGCTGGTAAAGGGCAGGCAGCAATACCTCTGCCTCCGCCGCCTCCGCTCCGCCCTGGACGAGGGGGACCTCTTTACGGAGGACGCCGCCGACCTGGGGGCGATCGCGTCCTGGGCGGAGACGACACGGGACGGGAGCCGGTCGGACGCGCCCTTCATGCCGCCCCAGTCCCTGTGGTCCAGAATCAACTCGGAATCCGACGGCTGCATGGGCCCCCGGTGCCCCTTCCACGACCAATGTTTCGTTGCGGCGGCCAGGGAGGCCGCCCAGGACGCGGGCATCCTCGTGGTGAACCATCACCTGCTCTTTGCGGACGTGGAAACCCGCCTGCGGAACGCCGGACTCGGGGACGCGGCGGTGCTCCCCCCCTACGGGCGGCTCATCCTCGACGAGGCCCACGCCGTTGAGGAGGCCGCCACGAGCTTTTTTTCCTCCGAATTGACCAGATTCAGGCTCCTCAAACAACTGAACCGGCTGAGCTTTGCCCGGGGGACCCAGCGGGCGGGGGCCCTCCACAGGCTGGAGCATTTTCTGCCGGGGAGCGAGCCCCTGGGGGACATCCTCCCTGCCCTCGGCAGCCTCCGGGACGCCCTGGGCGTCCTTGACGCGGCCGGCCTCGACGCGCTGGGGGTCTCCCACACCCAGAGGCTCACCCCGGAGCGGCAGATTCAGTTCGAGGGGGTGTTTTCGGGCCTCGGGCGGGTCAACTCGGCCCTGGGGGAGGCGGCGTCAGCCCTTGGGGGACTCCTCGCCGGCCTGGGGGAGGGCGAATCCGGGGACATTCCGGGGCTCTTTGAGGCCCGAATCATCCTCCGCCGTCTCTCGGAGGCCCAGTCCTTCTGCAAGGACTTCCTCGGCTGGGAAAAGCGCGGGGACTCGGTCTTCTGGATAGAAAAAAACCGCCTCACCGGGCGCGCCGGCGGGGAGGAGTGGTTCCCCCGGTTCGTGGAGACTCCCCTGGAAATCGCCGGGCGGATGAACGAGGGGGTCTTCACCCCCGTAAAGACGGTGATCTGCACCTCCGCCACCCTCAAGACCGGGGGGTCCTTCGCCTACTGGATGGGCCGGGTGGGCCTTGACCGGGCGGACAAGGGGCGGGTGACCGCGGCGGAATTCCCGTCACCCTTTCCCTATGCGGCCAACGTGCTCCTCGCCGTACCCGCGGACTCCCCCTCCCCCCAGGAAGAGGGCTTCCAGGACTACATCGACCGGACGATTCCCGCCCTCATCGAGGCCGCTTCGGGCCGCACCCTGGCGCTCTTCACGTCCTACGACCAGCTCAGGCGGTCCTGGGAAAGCGCGTCCCTCAGGCTGGGTTCACGGTTCACCCTCCTCAAGCAGGGTGACGACGACCGTTCCCGTCTCCTGGAGCGCTTCAAGGGCGACCTGGGGAGTGTGCTCTTTGCCACGGACTCCTTCTGGACCGGGGTGGACGTGCCCGGGGAATCCCTCTCCCAGGTGATCATCGTCAAGCTGCCCTTCAATGTGCCCACCGACCCGGTGACTCAGGCCCGGTGCGAGGCGATTGAACACCGGGGCGGGTCCCCCTTCATGGAGCTCAGTGTGCCCGACGCGGTGATTAAATTCCGCCAGGGCTTCGGCAGGCTCCTCAGGCACTCCCAGGACCGGGGGGTCATCGCGGTGCTGGACAGGCGGATTATCCAGAAATTCTACGGCAGATTTTTCCTGGAGGCCGTGCCCGGCACCAAACGCTTCACGGGCCCCACGGACGCCATGATTCAGGCGGCGGCGCGGTTCATCAATACCTGCCCGCGCTAAATCAAGCCCGGGAATCAGCTCAGGCAGGGGCGGTGCGCTTGCTGCGCCTTCAAGGACAGCCTTTAAGCGCGTCTCTCGCGGGGGGCCGGCCCGGCGTTTCAGGCGCGCTGCCCCTGCCGTCCCGTGATTGACCATTGCCTTATTTTACCGCCTGCAAACCCAAATATTGCTCCATGAAATCAAAATCCTGGTCTTTGTGGAGGATGGGATACCCATATTTTATACAAAATGTGCCGATTATCACGTCAACGGTTTTGCGGATGGTGATGCCGCGTCGACGCAAAAAGCGGTAATTTTCCGCCGCTTGAGCAGACAGTTTTTTGCCAACCAGAGTATGGTACTTTAAACCGAAAAGGAAATCTTTCGTTGCCTTGTACTTTGCATCGTCCCGAATACCCTGCAAAACCTCGGTGATAATCAAATCGCCCACCAAAACACTGCCGCCTCGAAAAAGGGCATCGGTGAGTGTCTTTGTTTTTTTCGAGACGACGTTGTTGAAATAGTCAATCCACACGGAAGCGTCGGCGACTATCATTGGGTGGCCGCCATAATTTCAGGCGGCTCATCTGGAAGCCAGTCGTCCTTCTCAAGCTTCTCCCATTTTTCATGCAGCAGTAAAATATTAAGATACTGCTTGATCGCAATATTGGCAATTTCGTCAGGCGTAAGCCCCGAAAGCCGCTGAGTTTCTTTTACCAGCCCGTCGTCAACCGCAACTTGTGTCATGTTTGCCTCCGTTTGTTCATTATAGCATAAAGAAAGCCCCCGCCGCAAGGCAGCGCATGGCCTCACGTTAAATCTGACCGAAGGGGAGGGCGAATCCCACGTAAAAATCTGACCATAGCCAACCAAATCAATCTCCAGGACCATGGGTTCTGGAGGCGACATGAGGCTGACTATGCAGGAAAAACGATCCCTGACGGACGTGACGGGGCCGCGGTACCGCACAGCGCGGAAGGCGGAGAAGACTGTCATATTGAACGAGTTTTGCAAAAGCACCGGCTACAACCGGAAGTACGCAATCGGGCTTTTGAAACACGCCGGGAAGACCCAGACGCGGCGGCTGGGCGGCAAGACCGTCAAGGTCAAAATGACGGCCAGGACGGGCAGGAAGCGCCAAACAGTTCCCCTCGGCAGATACGATAGAGCGTCTTGCGGCAGCCTTGCAGGTGGATACCCCGGATTTATTTGCCACAACGCCTTTAAAAAAGGATTGGCAGGACGCCCTCTTGTCTGAGTTGATTTCTTTTATCGAACATAAGCTCAAAACAAAGCAATAACACGGCGGTCCATGCCCATACGCCTGGCGGCGCGGTTCATCAACCGGGATTGATCCGCACCTCCCCGGAGGAGAGCCGGAGGGTCTCGCCGCTTTGGGTGCGGACGACCAGGCGGGCGTTGCCGTCTATGTCCAGGGCCGCGGCGGTGTAGAAGGGGGTGTTTCCTCCCAGGGAATGTACCTCGACCTCCTTCCCCAGGATGATCGACCGGGCCTTGTATTCCTCAAGCACGGAGGCCGGGTCCTCCCCCTCGAACACCCGCAGCAGGTTGAAGGCCAGCTCCCCGGCCAGGCGGTTCCTGGGGGGGACGGCGGGGGGGAATTCCGCGGTGACCGCCCCGGCGATGGGGCGGAGCTCCGGGGGAAAGCCCCCCGGGGGTTCCCGCACATTGATGCCGATCCCCGTGACGAGGGCCTCGATGCCGCCGGATTCAAGGCTCGACACCCCCTCGGTAAGGATGCCGCAGATTTTTTTGCCCTGGAAGAAGATGTCGTTCACCCACTTGATGCCGCAGTCTATCCCGTAGAGGGAGCTGAGGGTCCTGCACACGGCGACAGCCGCGGAGGTGGTGTGCCGGGCCGGGTCCGTAACCGGGGACGAGGGGCAGAACACCAGGGTAAAGTACAGCCCGCACCCCGGGGGGGACGAGAAGGAGCGGCCCATCCTGCCCCTGCCGGCGCTCTGGGTGTCCGCCGCGAAGAAGGAGCGGTGGAGCCGCCTCCCCGCGCCGGTGAGCATCCCCTGGGGGTCCCTGAGGGCCCCGGCCTCGGCAAGGAGGCGGCGGGCGTGGGAATTGGTGGAGTCGATCTCCCGGAACACCGTGAAGGACGCCTCCGGGCCGGACATGGCCGTGTAGGCGGCGGTGACCCCCTCCAGGGTGAGGAGGTCCGACGCGGGATCCAGGCCATAGCCCTTGGGCACGGAAAACACCGGGTACCCCTCGGCTTTGAGGGCCCTCGCGGCCTTCCAGATCGCCGTGCGGGAGACCCCGCAGAGGGACGCGAGTCCCTCCCCGGAGAGGACGGCCCCCCCGGCTTTTTGCAGCTCCGAGAGGAGGCGGCCCCTGGTGTCCCAGGAAGGGTTGCCGGTCATGGGCCCTTGTGCTTTCCAAGGACCGTGAAGTCGTTCACGTCCATGGTGAAGGCGATTCCGATCCCCGGCTCGGAGAGGCACCGGAGCCCCCGAATCGCGTCGAGCACGGAGGCGGCCTTGTCCCTGGGGGTGAGCACCATGAGCATCTCCTTTTCCGGCACGATCGTAATGCCGAAGAACTTGGCGTCCTCCTCCTTGCCCGTGCCGTGGGCGTAGACAATCGTGCCCCCCCCGGCCCCGGCCTTCCGGGCGGCCGCCATCACGTCGTCCGCGTAGCCCTTGTTCACGATCACCGTGAGCATCTCGTAGGGTGTTTTTCCCGCCATAGTATCGTCCCTTTCGGAAACATCGAGTTTTCCGTTCCGTATGAATTTGTATACATCGGCTTCATAGAGAACGCCGAAGTCCTCCTGTTCGTCCTTCGTGTGGGCCACCAGGGCGTCCTTGATCGCCCGGCGCTGGGTTTCGTCAACAATGATGTAGACCGCCTCGAACCGCAGGTCCCCCAGGCCGAGGGCGTTGAGCAGGGCGTATTTTGAATAGCCCCTGGCCATAATCACCGTGCCGCCCCCTGCGCCGGCTTTTTTTGCCGCCTGCATGAGGCTGTCCCCCCTGTCGTGGGGCACGATGGCTGTCAATAATGTGGGAATCACGGGCTAACCCTCCCCTGGCCCTGCCGGTAGAGCAGGCCCAGCAATTGTATGGCGATGAGGGGAATCATGGCGACCAGGGCGATGACCCCGAAGGCGTCGGTGACGGGGTTCCCCCCCCGGGCCGAGGAAATCCCCAGGGTGAAGGCCAGGATGAAGGTCGACGTCATGGGCCCCGAGGCGACCCCGCCGGAGTCGAAGGCGATTGCCGTGAAGAGCCTGGGGCAGAAGAGGGTGAGAGCCAGGGCCAGGGCGTACCCCGGCACAAGGTAGTACCAGAGGCTGAACCCCTGGAGCACCCGCACCATGGACAGGGCGATCGCGCTGGCCACCCCCATCATCAGGGTGACCAGGAGGACCTTCCGCTTGATGGCGCCCCCGGAGACGGCCTCCACTTCCTTGGTGAGCACCCAGATCGCGGGCTCCGCGCACACGACGACCGCCCCGAAGAGGGCCCCCACCGCCACGACGAGGGCCTCCGCCCAGGGGCCGCCGGAGAGGGTGAACCTGCCCAGGGCCTCCCCCAGGCGGGTCCCCGTGGGGACGAAGCCCCCCTTTGCGCCCAGGAAGAAGACGTTCAGGCCGATGAAGCTGTAGACGAGCCCGGTCACCACCCGGAGGAGCCGCCTGGGGGGCAGCTTCAACAGGGTGAACTGGAAGACCGCGAAGAGCACCGCCATGGGCGTCAGGGCCCCGAGGACTTCCTTAAAGACCTCCGGCGCCAGGCGTATAAAGAGGCCCAGGTCCGCCGTGTCTTCGACGGCCTCCGCCGCCCCCTGGGTTCCGCTTCCGGGGCCCGCGAGGATCCCGAAGAGGAGCACCATGGCGATGGGCCCGATGGAGGCGATTCCCGTGAGGCCGAAGCTGTCGTTGGACCCCTGGCGGACCGCGGCCACGCCCACCCCCAGGGCCATGATGAAGGGCACGGTCATGGGGCCCGTGGTGGCCCCCCCGGCGTCGAACCCCACGGCAAGGAATTCCCCCGGGGCTTTTGCGGCCAGGGCAAAGGTGACTCCGTAGAGCACGATGAGAATCACGTTGTAGGGGAGCTTGAGGACGGTCCGCAAAAGCCCCACGGATACCAGGAGCCCCACCCCCAGGGCGATCATCACCACCAGCATGTCCTTGTTGACTCCGCGGTTCACGTTCCACAGTTGGTCCGCCAGGACCTCCACGTCCGGCTCCGCCACGGTGACAAAAAATCCCGTGACAAAGGCCACGACGAGGAGCAGGGGGAGGTTCCGCCTCCGGGTGAGGGCGGCGCCCACTTCCTCGCCGATGGGCTGGGTGCCCAGCTCCACCCCCAGGAGGAACACCGTGAGCCCCCCGATGAGCAGGACCCCGCCGATGAGGAACTGTGCGATGAGGGCCCCCCCGATGGGCGCCGCGGTGAGTCCCAGGATGAGGACGATCACCATAATCGGCGCTACGGACATGACCGTTTCTTTGAGCTTTTCCAGAAGGTTCATCTATGGCACTCGAATCCTTCTTTTTCTATTATATTCACCCATGCGGCGGCCCGCTTCTTTGCGCCCGGCACGTCGTGGTCCCGGTAGTTGCCGCACTCCTCCGGCCTGCTTCCGGGAATCGGCCTGGATTCGTCCCAGGCGGCGACCTTCCTGAACACGGCGAGCATCCTGGGCGCGACGGAGGCTTCGTCCGCGTCCCCGAAGAGGGTGAGGTAAAAGCCCGTCCTGCACCCCATGGGGGAAAAGTCGATGATCTGGGGCAGCTCGTCCCGGAGCATCTCCGCGGCCAGGTGCTCCAGGGTGTGGACCTCGGACGTGGAAAGAAAATCCGCGTTGGGCTGGGTGAACCGGATGTCGAACTTGGTGACCACATCACCCCCGGGGCCCTCCTTGCGGGCGGCTAGGCGGACAAAGGGCGCCTTCACTGTGGTGTGGTCCAGGTTAAAACTCTCAACTTTGAACTTTCCCATGGCGAAACTCCTTGGGTTCCATTAAACACTGTTTTAGTCAGTCTGTCAAGAAACCGTCCGCGTTAAATCGCGGCATCACCGGCGCCATAGGGGCGGTTATCTCCCGTTACAGCACCACGAAACGGCAGCCTCCGCCACTACCAACCGGCATTTTGCCACGGATGGCAAAAACCGAGGGCTAACGCTTTTTCAGTCATGTTGATTCCGGGAGAGTGTAAAATGCCGTCTCCCTCCGAAGGCAGTATTGACGTGATAGAGGACTTAGTTATGCTTGAAAAAGGCCATGTAGATCATTCAGAGCGTAGGTGATATTTCTTATATCAGTTATAATAATTTGCTGACAAAGCAAACTTTTCGTTCCACAGAGGGGACTCGACAGCAAAACATCATTGATTTTTTATTTCACTTCTTCATCCTTTGCCACAATTTGACTATCCCATAGGGTGTAAGAAATTTTATTCCCTTTTTTATTATTTCTCCTATTTTAATTGTCAGCAAAACGAAAATTGAAAACAATCCGTTAATTTCAAGAAAATGTTTAACACTATCTTTTATCGTAAAACCAAGGCGTATTGATTGAATCAAAAAATTAAAGCCGTTGTTCGTTTCAGCAATTATGCGTATTTTTTGTTTCTCAACACTAAACGGCAATGTTTTTTTCCATTTCTTTTGAAATATCCGCGCATATTCATAATATATTTTTTCATAATTTCCACGCGAAAAATGATATATATCTGAAGTTAAACAAACATAGTTTTGCCGGTTCAGCGCTATCCTAAAAGAAAAATCTGCGTCATAAAAATGAAACCCCTTTATTCTCTCTTCATCAAACGGATATTCTTTCCATACGTCTTTGGCCACAAATAAAAATAAGCCGTCAAGAGTAACAACTTTAGCAAATTCCTCATTTGCCGGGTTGTCGTATTTATAACTTAAATCATCAAGAGAATATGCTTTGCCACTATATTTTGGATCATAAAAGCGACATCGACCTTTTCCATATTCCCACCACCAGCTTATAAAATTTTTACTTGCTATTGTACAACCCGCAAATCCTATAATACCGCAATCAGGTGTTTTATCCGCAAATTCAACCATTGTTTTTCCCCAGTTTTTGCTTGGCATGATTATATCTTCGTGAATAAAACATAAATATGAATATTTAGATTTTTGCGCACAATAATTATATACTTGGCAGATTCCAAGATTCTTTTCCCGATTATCGAAAACAATCGTTTCAAAATCGGTCCCTATGGTTTTTTTAACACTTTCAATCATTTTATTACATAATTCCGGGTCTACAGAACAAGTAATAACAGAAACACCTTTTTTCACTGCCGTCGAAAACTCCAAAACACTTTTATCCATTTACCTCACGGGCTATGGCGCAGAATGTAGTTGTTCCCTCAAAATTGCCGTGCACGGCTCCCTTTTTGTCCCGTCCAACCGGCGGACGCTCCCCCGCCTGCGCCGCCCCAAAGGCCTCGGCCATGCCCCGAATCTCCGCCTGTTTTTCCGGCGGCAAGACCCTGTACCCGGCCTGGAACCGGGCGATTTTTGCTTGAGCGGTCATTCTTATCCTTTCTCCTTATAATGTGTGTAAAATATATCCAAAAATTAAGAATTGTCAAGTGAATTTTTGAAAATTCTTAAAAATTTAGGAAATTTTTCTTGAAAAATAAACATTTTCCGGGTATTTTCTTACAGTATGGGTGAAGCTGCAAATCTGCCGACACTTGGCGCAAGGGTAAAATGGCTAAGAAAGGAGCTGGGGCTTACACAGGAACAGTTCGCCCGGCTGATTTCAGTTTCCGATGCCCTAGTCGCTTTCATTGAAACCGACCGCCGTGTGGCAAAGGACCGCATCATCAAGCTCATCGCGGACTCCTTCAGCGTGAGCCGGGAGTGGCTCAAGACCGGGGAGGGGGAAATTTTCGTGCAGGACCGGGAGTCAAAGAACGCCAAGCTGCTGGCGCTGTTTGCCGGCCTCAAGCCCAAGTACCAGGACTACATCATCGACGCGATAGACCGGTTCCTGCGGCTGGAAGGGGAAGAGTCGCCACTTCAATGATTGCTTGTAAAAATTGCAGATTTGGTGTATAGTGTAGGGTATGCAGGTATTGTTACGCCCTGTTGCGGGCAAGTATCTTGAGCGGCAACCGGAACCGACCAAAGGACGCATTAAGGCCGCATTAGAAGACCTTGCCAAGGACCCGCCGGAAGGGGACATAAAACCCTTGATGGGACAACCGGGAAACTGGCGGCTAAGGATAGGAGGCATCCGCATAATATATTACATCGAAAACAATACAATTTTTGTTGCACACATTGACCCGCGCGGACAAGTATACAAGAAAAAAAACAGGAGAAAAAAATGAACGGAACAGCAGCATTAAGAAAAGAACTGCACACTTTTATTGACACGCTACCGGATCGCCGCCTGACGGTGTTAAGACCGCTGCTGGCCGGCCTTGCCGAGGATGCGGACTGGACGCCTATCATCGAACCGGCAAACGCAGAGGAAACCGCCATGATAGAGGAGACTAAGGCAGAATACCGCATCGCCCCAGAAAGCTTTATACCACTAGAAGCCATATCGACGCGATAGACCGGTTTTTGCGGCTGGAAGGGGAAGAAAAAGAACGGGAGGTCTAAGTTTTTTAATGTACTACCTGATCAGTAGTAACCAGCTCCCGACCACGTAAATATTTGCGAAGTTCATAAATATGGTGTGCTTTTACTTGATTAAAAAGTCAATCCAAACACCGGCGTCTGGAACTACCATACGGGCCGCCTGTGTTCAGGCCCTACGCCGGCAAATTCCGGGTCCCAGTGCAGTTTGCCTTGGCACTCGTCAAAAAGCCGGTCGAGATCCTTGCTGTTTTCTTTATCGTCTACCCATCTATCCAAAGCAGCGTTTACGATTTCTTCGTCGGTAAAGCCCTCTCCCTCAAGAAGGGTGCGAGCCTTGGTTATCAGTCTGTCATCAACAGCAATTTGAGTCATATCCAACCTCCGTTAAGGCACGTATTATGCGGCGTACCAGGGATTTTGTCAAGTCCCAGTATCGGCTGACAATCATCGACGCGATAGACCGGTTCCTGCGGCCGGAAGGGGAAGACGGGTGATTCAAAACGGCAGATTGATGAGCAGCGCCGTGATTAACCCCACGATGTACCCCAGGAGGGTGCGCGCCAGGAAGATGAAGACAGCTCCCACGGCAAGCTGGACCGTCCAGGACTGCTTGCCCCCCAGAGCGGCAGAAACCGGGCGCATGATTGGGTAGAGAATTCGGTCGAGCCCCAGGATGAATTGGGAGCGGCTTTGGGGTGCAAAGAGCTGGGCAGCCAGCCTGACGAGGGTGACGATGAGGAGGACGAAGAAGAGGGATGACGCCACGGACCACAGAATCTGGACGATCGACCCAAGGATAAATCCCAGGGAGACCCGCTGGGCTGTCCCAATCCGGGCAAGGATCGACGATGCGCCCCCGAGGACCGCCAGGGCAAGGACGGGGGAAAAATCCAGTTGGGAGGTGCGGAGGAACCTGAAGCGCCTGAAGAAATTCAGATAGGGGTCGCAGACCCGGCTGAGGAATCGTCCGGCCGGGGAAAGGGCCGCGCCGGGGAACCAGACAAGAATCAGGCGGACAAAGCAGGCCAGGCAGTAGAACGAAACGAGGGTCCCGAAAAATTGAAATACCATGGGACAAGTATAGCCGGAAGAACGAAAGAGGACAAGCGCCCGTTCCGGCGGCATTTCCGGAAAAAAAATTCGTCCCCGTCTTCTTTTCATCAAAAACCATGCTATAATTGGGGGCGCGATGAAAAATTCGACGCTTTTCAAAGGAGCGCACCATGGCTGAACCGCTGGTCTTGACATTCGACATGGGAACCCAGAGCGCCAGGGCCGTTCTGGTGAACCCCCAGGGGGACATCCTTTTCAAGGTCCAAAAAATCTACGAGCCCCCATACGTCTCCAGAGCCCCCGGCTGGGCCGAACAGCGGGCGGAGTTTTACTGGGAGAGCATCCTGGAGCTTTCCCGGCGGCTCAAGGCCGAATCCGGGGACGCCTGGGGGGCCGTCACGGCAGTCACCTGCACCACCATCCGGGACACCTGTGTCTGCCTGGACAGGGACCTCAAGCCCCTGCGGGAGATCATCCTCTGGATCGACGACAGGCCCCTGGACAACCTGCCCCCCCTCCCGGCGGCCGTACAGGCGGCCCTCAAGCTGGCCATGGTGAGCGACAAGCTCGACCTCCAGCGCCGGAAGAGTCACTGCAACTGGATCGCCCTGAACCAGCGGGACCTCTGGGAGCGCACCTGCAAGTACGTGATGTTCTCCACCTGGCTCAACTACAAATTCACCGGGAACCTGGCCGATTCCGACGCGGGGGTCATCGGCCACGTGCCCTACGACAACAAGCTCCGCTCCTGGATGAAGAAGAACGACTTCCGCCGGATGGTCTTCGACCTGAGTGACGACAAGCTCTTCGACATCGTGCCCCCGGGCACGGTGATCGGGCCGGTTACCCCCGCCGCGGCGGAGGAGACGGGAATCCCCGCGGGGGTCCCCTTCGTCGCCACGGGGAGCGACAAGGGCTGCGAGACTCTGGGGCTTTCGTGCCTGGCTGAGCACAAGGCCGCCCTCAGTTTCGGCACCACCGCCACGGTGCAGCTTTCAACCCGGCGCTGGTTCGAGCCCACCCCCTTCATGCCCTCCTACGCGGCGATCGTTCCGGGGTATTACAACCCGGAAATTCAGATAAACCGGGGGTACTGGCTGCTTTCATGGTTCAAGCGGGAATTCGCCGCCAAGGAGGTGGTCCAGGCCGGGGAACGCGGGGTGAGCGCCGAGCGCCTCCTGGACGAGCGGCTCAAGGAGATTCCCCCTGGGTGCGACGGCCTCATCCTGCAGCCCTATTTTACCCCGGCCTTCAGTATGCCCCACGCCAAGGGTGTGGTCATCGGGTTCTCGGACGTGCACACCCGGATTCACCTGTACCGGGCGATCATCGAGGGGCTGAATTTCGCCCTCCTGGAGGGACTGCGGACCATGGAGAAGCGCGGGGGCCTCAAGGTGACGGAAATTTACGCGGCCGGGGGCGGGAGCCAGAGCGCGGAGGTGTGCAGAATCACCGCAAGCCAGTTCGGCCTTCCGGTGTACCGCACCCAGACCTACGAGGCCGGGGGCATCGGCGCGTCCCTGTGCGCCTTCGTGTCCCGTGGGGTGTTCTCGTCCTACGAGGAGGGCCTTGCGCGGATGGTGCACGTCCGGGACGAATTTTTGCCCGACGAAGGGGAACACGAGATCTACGGGGAACTCTACGAGCGGATTTTCACCAAGCTCTTCACCCGGCTCTCCCCCCTCTACCAGGAGATCAACCAGATTCTGCGCAAAAAATGACCGCCCTAGAGCCCCGTGACGGTGACGGTCGTGCTGGTTCCGGCCTTGAGGGATGCCTCGGCGGGGGTGGTGGCGGGCGCGCCGTCAACCTGTGTGGCCCCCTGGTCCCACACATACTTGACCGTTCCCAGGGTAAAGCCCGTAACATTGGGAGAGCCGGGCGCGTCCCCCGCGGTGACCACGTGTTCACCGGCTGTTGAATTGAGTATCAATCTTGTGGTGGACTCGCCTTCGCCCTGAGCGGTAATCCGCGTTTT
>JAISTZ010000128.1 GCA_031272345.1 Spirochaetaceae bacterium
ACGCCGACTGGCATGAATAACTATGGAAAACCGGTGTAAGCGCCCTCAACCCCCTTGTCTGTTTGCTCACCCTGGCCGTGTTCTAAAGACCTGAACAAAAAATTTACCCCCCCCCCCCCCCCCACACACACACACACTGCACATCACCGGTCGTACAAAGACATGCCGACAAGGCGCTGCTGTTTTCGCTCTCCCTGTTGATTTTCTTTTTGCGGCGTCCGGATCAAATCCTGTCTCCCTATTTATGGGCCGAGGAAGGCTCCATAATCATGAAAGATTATATTGACAGGGGACTCATCAGCTTCTTCTATCCGGTGAGCGGGTATTACATTCTTCTGCCCAAAATTATCTGCTTCGTATCTTTCAAACTGTCCTTTTTGTATTACCCTGAAACAGCTTCGCTTCTGGCCCATGCTTTTATGATGTTTGTCATTTTTGCGATTGCCTATGCCCCCACATTTCTCAAAATCGTAAACCGTCAATACCACCGAAGCAGCGGCGGGGGGTGAACATTTCTTCATTCCGTGATAGGGTGAAGAAAAATTCGGGAGGCGAACATGTGCGGAATAGTGGGCTATGTGGGGGCCCGGCAGGCCACGCCGGCGCTCCTGGGGGCGCTCAGGAAGCTTGAATACCGGGGGTATGATTCCGCGGGTATCGCGGTGCTTTCCGGGGGCGGCCTGGTGGTGGAAAAAGCCAAGGGTATGCTCCAGGTTTTGGAAGACAGGATTGCGGGCAGGGAGATTTCCGGCTGCCTCGGAATCGGTCACACCCGGTGGGCCACCCACGGGGAACCCTCGGACGTGAACGCCCACCCCCAGACCAACACCTCCGGCACGATCGCGGTGGTGCACAACGGCATCGTGGAAAATCACCAGCGCCTCAAGGAGTGGCTCCAGAGCCAGGGGGTGGTGTTCCGCACCCGCACGGACACGGAGACCATCGCCCACCTGATCAACTACTACTACCGGGGCAACATCTTCGACGCGGTCCTCAAGACCCTGCACAAACTCGAAGGCGCCTACGCCCTCTGCGTCATCAGCAGCGACTTCCCGGACCGGCTGATTGCGGCCAAAAAGGAGAACCCCCTGGTGCTGGGGTTCGGCAGGGGGGAGAACTTCGTTGCATCGGACGTGCCCGCCCTGCTGGAACACACCAGGGAGGTGTACTACATGGACGAGGGGGAAATCGCCGCGGTCTACGGGGACCACGTTGACGTGTTCACCGGCAGGGGCGAGCGGATCATCCCCCGTGTCCAGCACGTCGACTGGGACGTGGACGCGGCGGAGAAGGGCGGCTACGAGCACTTCATGCTCAAGGAAATGCACGAGCAGCCCAGGGCCATCGCGGACACGGTGAAGCCCCGCATCATCGACGCCCCCGGCGGGGGCAGGGACATCTTCTTCGAGGAGCTGCCCGGAACGGATTTCTGGAAGGACGCCTCCCGTGTGGTGATCGCCGCCTGCGGAACCGCCTGGCACGCGGGGGTGGTGGCCCGGTACGCCTTCGAGCGCTTCGCCAGAATCCCCACGGAGGCGGAGACGGCGTCGGAATACCGGTACAAGAATCCCATCCTGGATTCCCGCACCGTGTTCATCGTGGTGAGCCAGTCCGGGGAAACCGCGGACACCCTGGCGGCGGTCAGGCTGGCAAAGTCCAGGGGGGCCAGGGTCATGGCGATTACCAACGTGGTGGGCTCAACCCTGTCCAGGGAGGCCGACGTGCGCATCTACACCAGGGCCGGCCCTGAAATCGCCGTGGCCTCCACCAAGGCCTTCACCACCCAGCTCGTGTGCCTCTACCTCCTGGCCCTGAAGGCGGGGTTCGTCCGGGGGGCCCTCTCCCCGGAGGACTATCAGAAGGGAATCGCGGAGCTCCTGGCTGTGCCGGACAAGGCCGCGGAAATCCTTGCGCGGAAGGGGGTCATCCAGAAGGAGGCGGCCCTGCAATTCAACAAGAACAAGGTGTTTTTTATCGGCCGCCTCTTCGACTACGCAGCGGGCCTCGAAAGCGCCCTCAAGCTCAAGGAAATCAGCTACACCCACTCGGAGGCCTTCGCCGCCGGGGAACTCAAGCACGGCCCCATCGCCCTGGTGGACGACCGTACCCTGGTGATCGCCCTGGCCACCCAGCGGGCCCTCTTCGACAAGATAGCCTCCAATATCGCCCAGGTTTCCTCCAGGGGGGCCGTCACCCTGGCCATAACCCAGGACACAAGCGGGTATTTTGACCAGGCCGCGGACCAGGTCTTCGTGATTCCCCAGGTTGACGACGCTTTCTCGCCCCTCCTTTCGGTGATTCCGGCCCAGCTCTTCGCCTACTACTGCGCGATTCAAAAGGGGAACAACCCGGACAGGCCCCGGAATCTCGCCAAAAGCGTCACCGTGGAGTGAGGGACACGCTAAAAAACGCCCGGCTGGCCTTTCCGGGCCGCAGGCGCGCCGTTTATTGATACTTCCTGTAGTAGTTTAACCCCAGGGGGAGGAGCTTCTCCGGGGTATTTTCGGCGGGGTCGTCGAGGATGGTCTCGAAGAGGGAGCGCAGGACCTCCCCCAGGACCCTGCCCGGGGGTATGCCCGCTTTGATGAGGTCGTCCCCGTTCACGGCCAGGTCCTTGAGGGAGAGGGCGTCCCTGCGGGCCAGGGCTCCCTCGATGCGGTCCCGGAATTCAACCAGGGTGTCGCTCCAGGGGTTCCCCCCCAGGACCGGGGCCCTCCGCGTCATGCCGTACACGTCCGCCAGGCGCAGGCTGAAGAGGTCGTCCACCGCCTCCGGGGTGACTCTGGTGAGGAACCGCCGCACCGCACCGCCGGACCAGGAGCTCTCGTAATGGAACATGTGTTCCCCCACCAGGCGGGCCGCGTACCGGGCTGTTTTCTGGGGGAACCTGAGGCGGGTGAGGATCCGCAGGGTCATGTCCGCGCCGAGGCGCTCGTGGTTGTAGAAGGTGACCAGGTCCTCCCCGTCCTTCCGCCGGGTTTTTTTGGTGAGGGGCTTGGCGATGTCGTGGAAGAGGGCAGCCAGGCGCACGTTCAGGTTGTCCCTGGGAGCGCCGTCGCAGGAGTAGTAGAGGTGGTCCAGCACGTCGAACTGATGGAAGCCCCTGCCGTCACCCTGCCCTACCCCCCGGCAGGCCGCGAGTTCGGGGATGAAGATCCGCAGAATCCCGCAGTTTTCAAGGAGACCCAGCGCGCCGGAGGGTTCCCCGGCCCCAAGGAGCTTCACCAGTTCGTCCCGGAAGCGCTCCACGGACACCTGCCCTATCCAGGGGACCGACAGGGGGATGGCCTCCAGGGTGGGCATGTCGATGTCGAAGCCCAGGCACGCGGAAAACCGGATGGCCCGGATGGGTCTGAGGGCGTCCTCGGTGAACCGGGCGTAGGGGGACCCGACGGTCCTGATGAGGCGGCGTCTGATGTCACCCTGGCCTCCGAAGGGGTCGATTATCTCCCCGGTTTTCAGGCTGACGGCGATGGCGTTCATGGTGAAGTCCCGGCGGGAGAGGTCGTCCTCGATGTCCCCCCTGAAGGACACCGCGTCCGGGTGCCTGGAGTCGGTATAGCCGCTTTCGCTCCTGAAGGTGGTGACTTCTATTCTATGCCCCATAAAGAGAACGGTGACCGTACCGTGCTGGATGCCCGTGGGAATCACCCGGCGGAAGAGGCGAATCACGTCCTGGGGCTCCGCGTTGGTGGCGATGTCGTAGTCCGAGGCCCTGGCCCCCAGGAGGGTGTCCCGCACGGCCCCCCCCACGAGGTAGGCCTCGAAGCCCGCTTCCGCGAAGATCCGGTCCATTTTTGCGAGAACCCTGGGAACGTCCATGCGCCGCCGGGCGGTTGCATCCTGCCTCATGGGGGACTATTATATGTGAACATGAGCGGGTTGTCCAATGAATCATACGTCCTGGTCTTTGCGGGGGGCGAGTATCCCCCGCCGGGGAGGGCCGCCCCGGTGTTGAACGCCCTGGGGTCTTCTCCGCAGGCGGTCCTGGGGGCTGATTCCGGCCTCGAGGGGGCCCTCGTGTACGGCAGATTCTTCGGCTTCGGCCTCGACCTGGTGATCGGCGACATGGACAGCGCCCCCCCGTCCCTCCTTGCGTCCCTCCCCCGCAGCAAACTCGAGGTCCACCCCAGGGACAAGGACGACACGGACACGGTCCTGGCCCTCAAGAGGGCGCGGGCCCTCGCCGCCGGGCCCAATGGGGGGACGGTGGTCCTTGTGGGCGGCGCCGGGGGCAGGCTGGACCACGCCCTGGGCATCCACGGGATTCTCGGGGAGGATTTTTCCCCGGACCTCTGGCTCACCGGGGAGCAGGCGGTCTGGGTGCTGGGGAAGGGCCGCCCTGGTCTGGAAGTTTCGGGCCTCCGGAGGGACGACCCGGTTTCCGTGTTCCCCGCCCGGGGGGCCCGGCGTCTCCGCGCGGAGGGACTCCGCTGGCCCCTGGGGGGCCTCGACTGGGCCGCCGGGGCCTTCAGCCTGAGCAACGAAATTGACCCGCGCCACGGACAGGGGCCCGTGGGGTTCCACGCGGAAGAGGGGGCCTTTGCGGTGTTCCTGCCCCTGGAGGAGCGGATTCACGCCCGCCCTATCAAAGCAGCACTGTAAAGGTCTCGATGATTTTTTCAGCGCTTCCCTATATGGTCCCCTCGTAGACGAGGAGCTGCCTGGCGTCCAGGGTGACGGTCATGCCGGACTCGAGATTCTGGGTCGCCCGCCTGATATGGGTGAGCCACACCAGGCGCGGGTTGATCAGCTTGAGCCGCTCGTCGCTGATTTGGGACACCCCCTCGCAGATGACGCCGTTCACGATGCGGATGATCGGGGTGTAGTCCTCGGTGAGCACCCTGCACACCAGGATGTCCCCCCCGAAGGACTTGATGCCGTTCCGGGCGTCCGCCGGGGTGGTTGCGTGGACGATTCTGCCCGTCGCCCGGAACAGGTCCGCCGACGCGCAGCCCCCGGAGCTGGCCCTGGCAAGGACGGTGCCCATGATGAGCACCCGCACGGTGTTCACCATGTGGGGGCCGTGGACCGGGAGCCCCGCCACCAGGACTATCTTGTCGGAAAGGGCCCCCAGGCCCGCGCCGGAGGCGATTTTTACCGCGTCCTGAATCATGTCCTCCCGGTCTTCAACCTGGGGGGACACGAAGGGGAAGACCCCCCAGTAGAGGAGCATGGCCCTGGCGGCCTTTTCGTCCGGGGTGACTCCCAGGACCGGCTGTTCCGGCCTGAACACGCTGAGCACCCTGGCGGTGTTCCCCGTGGCCGTGGGGGTGACAATCGCCGTGGCCCCTATGGCTTCGGCGGTCTCCACCCCGGAGCGGGCCATGATGATGCTGAGATTCTCCCTGGGGTTGTGGGCCTCGGAGAGACATTCCCCAAAGGAACTCCGCATCCGGGCGCGGAACTCCGGGGAGGCCTCCACGGTTTCGGCTATCCGGGCCATGGTTTTTACGGCCTCCACGGGCCACGCGCCGTTGGCGGTTTCCCCGGAGAGCATCACCGCGTCGGCCCCGTCAAAGATGGCGTTGGCCACGTCGGTGAGCTCCGCCCTGGTGGGCCTGGGGTTCACCACCATGGACTCGAGCATCTGGGTGGCCGTGATGACGGGCTTCCCCGCCCGCCTG
>JAISTZ010000142.1 GCA_031272345.1 Spirochaetaceae bacterium
CTGACTCATATTCCATACGTGGGTATATACAAAGTTTATACTTGTGTCAAGGGATTTGAAGAAAAATGATTGACTCGGGGGCGGCGCCGGGCTAAAGTTTTCCCGGGAGCAAGCAGGGAAACATGAAGGCGCTTATTATCAACGGAAGCGGAAGGGGCACAAGGGGAATCACCCGGATGTTGCTGGACGCCTTTGCCGCGGGATTGGGAGATGCGCACAGCCAGGTGAAGGCGTACACCCTGAACGAGGTGTCCATCGAACACTGTAGGTCGTGCTTTGCCTGTATGCTCACCGCGGACGGGAAGTGCGTCATCCACGACGGCATGGAGCCCATCTACGGGGACCTCCGCACGTCGGACGCGCTGATCATCGGCACCCCCCTCTACACGGACACCATGTCCTCCAGGACCAAGGTGTTTTTTGACCGGTGTATCGCGTCCCTCCAGCCCTTTGTGCGCCAGGACTCCCAGGGAAGAACCCGGCACCCTCCCGCGTGGCGGATGCCCAAACGGGCCGTCCTTGTTTCAACCTGCGCGTTTCCAGAGCCGGAAAATTTCAAGGTCCTCAGGGCGACCATCAGGGCCCTGTGCCGCACCTTCGATTCCGAATTTACGGCGGGGCTGTGTGTTCCCGGCTCAATCGTGCTGCAAATGGACAAGACCCTCCTGGGGCCGCACCTGGAGTTGCTGCGCCAGGCCGGGAAAAAATTCGGGGACACGGGAACAATCCCCCGGGGCCTCGCCGCAAGAATCAACACGCCGGTTTTGTCCAAGGAAGCGTATCTTCGTCAATTCCAGGGCTATGAGGACTGGTGCAAAAAGCACAGGAAATAGACGCACGATGAAAAATTCGGCGCGTTTCATCGCCCCGATAGTCCCCGGGCAAAAATTTCTTGCCGCCCGCTGGTTTTTTGAGTACATTTAAAGTAGCAAAACCAAGGAGCGGAACCTATGGCAACCTATGAATTTCAAACAGAGGTGAATCAACTTTTGCAGTTGATTATTCACTCCCTTTATTCAAATAAGGACATCTTCCTGCGGGAAATCGTCTCCAACGCATCGGACGCCCTGGACAAACTCAAATACCTCACCCTGTCGGACGAGGCGTACAAGGGCGTGTCCTTCGACCCGCGTATCGACATCCTCTTTGACGAAAAGAAAAAGACCATCACCGTCAGGGACACGGGACTCGGCATGAACGACGCGGATTTGAGCGAGAACCTGGGCACCATTGCCCGGAGCGGCACAAAGCGCTTCCTGGAGCAGCTCAAGAATGACGCAAAAAAGGAGTCCCTCCTCATTGGGCAGTTCGGCGTGGGGTTCTATTCCGCCTTCATGGCCGCGGAAAAAATCGACGTGTTCACCAGAAAGGCGGGGGATTCGCGGATTTGGCGCTGGACCAGCAAGGGCACGGATTCCTACGAAATCGACCCGGTGCAGGAGGACAGCAAGGACGCAAAGGAGTCCGGCTTTGACGCGGAAGGCTCCCACGGCGCGGCGGTCATCATGCACCTGAACAAGGACAGCCAGGACTACGCGAGCCGCTGGAAGATAGAAGATTTGGTCAAGAAATACTCGGACCACATCGCCTTCCCGATTTTTCTTCACTACGAGCAAAAAAAATATGACGACAAGGGCAAGGAGACGGGCAGCGAGAACAGGGTTGACCAAATCAACAGCGCCAGCGCCCTGTGGAAGCGCCCAAAGTCGGAGCTAAAAGACGAGGACTACACGGGGTTCTACAAGAGCCTCTCCCACGATTCAGACGACCCCATCCTCTACGTGCACACCCACGCCGAGGGCGCCCAGGAATACACCACCCTGTTCTACGTGCCCGCCCGCGCCCCCTTCGACCTGTACCAGGCGGACTACAAGAGCGGAGTCAAGCTGTATGTCAAGCGGGTGTTCATCACCGATGACGACCGGGAACTGCTCCCGGCGTACCTGCGGTTTGTCCGGGGCATCATCGACTCCGAGGATCTGCCCCTGAACGTGAGCCGGGAGATTCTGCAACAGAACCGTATCCTGGAGACCATCAAAACCCAGTCGGTCAAAAAGCTCCTGGGTGAATTCAAGAAACTCGGCAAGGCCGCGGACGAGGCCGCCGCAAAGTCAAAAAAAGAGGGCGAAGACAAGCTCTCGGAGGACGAAAAGAAAACAATCGAGCGGTGGCGCACCTTTGTGAAGGAATTCAACCGGCCCATGAAGGAGGGCCTCTACGGGGACTTTTTGAACCGCGCGGAGATTGCGGACATCGTGCGGTTCAAGAGCACCGCCGAGGAAGGCTCCGGGGACAACTGGACCACCCTGGCGGATTATGTGCAGCGGATGCAAAGCGGACAGAAGAGCATCTACTACATCACCGGCAGCGACGAGGCGAACCTGCGGAAGTCCCCGCTCCTGGAAGCGTACCGGGCCAAAAATTTCGAGGTGCTCATCCTGGGTGACGAAATTGACGACATCGTGATTCCCGCTTATGGCAAATACAAGGACTTCGAGCTCAAGGCCGTGAACCGCGCCGGGAGCGATGAGGAACTTGGGGTCGACAAAAAAGAGGCGGAGAAAAAAGAGGAAGCCTTCAAGCCGGTGGCGGAAAAAATCAAGGCCGCCCTGGGAGATCGGGTAAAGGACGTGCAGCTTTCCAAGCGGCTCTCGGACTCGCCTGCGTGCATCGTGGTGGACGAAAACGACCCGTCCCTCCAGATGGAGCGCATGATGAAGGCCCTGGGTCAGCCGGGACTGGCGGAGGTAAAGCCGATTCTGGAGGTGAACGGGGATCACCCCCTGGTTGCGTCCTTGCGGGACTGCGCGGACGAGGGCCGCATCGCGGACGTTTCCTGTGTACTCCTTGACCAGGCCCTGCTCGTGGAGGGGGTTACGCTGAAGGACCCCGCGGACTTTGTGTCCCGGCTGAACCGGCTCCTGTCCCCGGCATAAAGCGCCGTGAACCGGCCGCGCCTAAGGAAGCACTGAAAAAGTCATCGTGTCCCTAAAGCCACAGCCCGGCGCTCACCACCCCGGGCAACACCGAGAAGGACAGCCTGTGTTCCTGCCGCCGGTTTAAGGGCGAGCTATCGGCCCGGTGCAGGAGGGGTGTTACAACACCGGCCGCGCTGCCGATGAGGGCTCCGATGAGCACATCCGACAAAAAATGCTGCCCCGCCAAAATCCGGGCCGCGCCTGTTGCGGCGGCAAGGGAAAAGCTCCCGGCGATTACGGGAATTTTCCAGGGGGAATCCGCAAAATACGCGCAAAAAACCGTGCTCACAAAGGCCGCGCCGTTAAAGGCCATGGTTGTGTGACCGGAAAAAAATGACGCGGCAAAATCATCGTCCTCCAGGGCGTCTCCGGGTCTGCCGGAAAAATAATTGTAGGGCCGGTAGCGCACCGCGAGGGCCTTGGCGAGCTCCTTGGCCCCATACGCCAGGGCTGCGGATTCCAGGTACATGACGCCGATGGTGAGCCAGTCGTCCCTGGGGGCGGAGAGGAGGAGGGCGGGCGCAAGAATCGCCGTCCACTGGAGCGCCTCCGAGGTTATATCCGCCGGACGGCTATACCCCAGGGCACACCAGCGGTCAAAGGAATTCACCCTGTCAAGTTCAAAGGAAGCGGGAGGCGTCACCTCCGGGCGGAAATGCTTGCCCAGGAGGGCCCCGCCGTTCAAGACCAGGGCAGTGGAACCCAGGAGGATGTCCGGGAGGGGCGAGAGCTCGTACACCTCCCGGCTGCCCAGGACCCAACCGGGCATATCGGCCCATGCGCCCCCTCCGGCCAGGAGGAGCGCGGCGCACAGGGCGCGGACGGTCGCGCTAGTCTTCATACACCATACCTGTACGCAGGACCATAAAAAAGTCAATAAGCGTGTTCAGGGGATACCTGGGCATATACTCCGGGCTGGTGGAGGGCAGCTTGATTGCGTCGATATTGGTCTGCTTTTTAGCCAACAAGTTGTAGAGCTTATAAGCTTTATCGCCAACGGTGAAAATTTTGGTGATGGGCGCCTCCCTCAGGATGACGGAAAAGTCGTGCGCCACGGGCTTTTTGATGGAATTTTCGTCCCCGTCATTCATGTCGCAGGATTCGAGCACATTCCAGAGGGCGATGCCGTGTTTGAGCACGAGCCGGGTCTTGTCTTCGGTGGAAAAGGGCAGCGGTTCATCGAACACGGCGGACAACACCTGCCAAAACCGGTCCCTGGGGTGTTCATAGTAAAAGTTTTTCTCCCTGGAGATGGGGGAAGGGATTGCGTTCAACACCAGCATTGTACATTCGTTGTTATAGATCGCTTCGAGCGTGTGGGTGACGTGGTCCAACATATTTCTCTCTCCTACATTCGTTGAGAAGCACCGCCGCGGCTTGGGCGACATTCAGGCTCTCAATCCTCGTCCGATTCCCAGGAAAAACCGTTACGATGGTGTCACACTGTTTTTCAACCTCAACGGTTAATCCGCTTTCTTCGTTCCCCAAAATTAAAAAAGCGGGCCGGTCTTTTGTCAAGTCCCCCAGGCGGCTGGCGGGAATTTTTCCTCTGGAGCTGGCTCCGATGCGGAACATCTTGCCCTGGGCGCTCTGCAACATGCCGGCGATGGATGCGGCGGCAACGACGTCCACGTATTCCATGCCCCCTTCGGCAACACGGTAGGCGCTCGTGGTGATGTAGGGCCGGTCAGCCTCAATCACGATGTACTTCCACCCGAAGAAGGCCGCGCTTCGGACAATGGCGCCGAAGTTGTTCGCGTTGCCCACGTTGTCCAGCACGAGGACCTTCTCGCCCCGGTCGGACCACTCGTTGATGTAATCGGAATCGACCACCGGCACGATGGGGGTTCGTATCATCGCCACGACCCCCTGGTGGTGGAGGGTGCCGCAGAGTTTTGCCAGTTCCTCATTGGGGATGCAGTTGTAGGGCGTCCGGTTTGCAGCCAGGGCCCTGCACAGGCCCCCAAAAAGCGGCGCCCGCTCGGTGTTGAAATAGAGGCGGGAAATGCGCTCCGCTCCGGTTCGTTCTATCGCTTTAACCGCGTTCATGCCGCAGACGGCAAGCTCCCCGGTCAATTTGTTTTTCACCGCACATCTCCGGGGCTATTGAACGCTGACAACCTCTACGTCGAAGCAGATGAATGCGTCCGGGGGAATCACACCTCCCGCGCCCCTGCTGCCGTAGGCCAGTTCCGGGGGCAAGACAAAGGTGCGCTTCTCGTTCAGGGTCATGTCCTGAACCATGGTGTCAAACCCGGGGATCATCTGCTGGGCGTTCGTGACGAACCCAAGGGGCTGATTCCGCGGCAGGGAGCTGTCAAACACGGAGCCGTCGAGAAAATAGCCCGTGTAGTGGACCTGCACGTTCTTGCCCGGGCCCACCTTTGCGCCCTTGCCCGGCGCGGTAATCTTGAACAGAATCCGGCCGGGGGTTTCCGTTGCGCCGGGGAGGGCCTTCCGGGCGGCCTCCAGGGAACCCCGCAGCGCGGCGGTCTGTTCGTCCGCCGACTTTTTTGCGTTCCCCGCAAGCCTGTCCCATTCAGCCTGGGTCGCCTTGAATTGCTTCGCCTCAGTCCCCTGGCGGACTATCGTGATTTTTTTGATTGTGTCGCCCTGTTTTGTGGAGTTGACGATGTCCTGCCCCTCGATGACCTGCCCAAAAATCGTGTGGCGGCCGTCCAGCCAGGGGGTGGGAACCAGGGTGATGAAGAACTGGCTGCCGTTGGTGCCGGGGCCGGAATTTGCCATGGAGAGCTTGCCCGGTTTATCGTGCCGCAATTCCGGCGCGAATTCGTCGGGGAACTGGTAGCCCGGGCCGCCGGTGCCGTTGCCCCTGGGGTCGCCCCCCTGAATCATGAAGTCGTCGGAGTCGCCGTTGGACTTGGAGATGACCCGGTGAAATTTGAGCCCGTCGTAGAAGGGCTTGCCCTTGGCCGCGTCCAGGGTACCTTCAGCAAGGCCCACAAAGTTGACCACCGTGAGGGGGGTCTGCTTATACAACAATTCCAGGACAACCCTGCCCCGGTTCGTCTCGATAACCGCAAAGAGACCGTCCCGCCCGTTTGCGATTTTTTGCTGGGCTTCCATACATCCTCCTAATACGATGCCGATGCTCAAGAAACATAAAAGTCGTTTTTTCATTATCCACCTCGTTTTGTATACCTGTCGTTGAACCATCCCGCAAGGGCTTCGGCCCTGGCGACAAAGGATTTTATCATTGTGTTTTCGATGAGGGGCGATGAGGGGAACAGGGATTGCACCAGCACGTACATGAGAAAATCCGCGCCCACATCGGCCACCACAACGTGGGTACTCAGGTCACCCTCTTTTATTACGGGAATAAACGTAAATTTTATGGGGTCTACGTTTTTATACGTAATCGACAGCTCCCCTTCGGTCCGGGCAAAGCTGATGGTGTACACACATGTACCCAGGGAATTGTCCCGCTGGAAAAAGTAGTACCCCTGGCCCTGGACCGGGCGGGCGATGTCCGGAATCCGCGTTCTGGATGACGGATTGTCTATCATGTAACACGCCGTGTAGAGGGTCTCGGTTTTGCGCCTGGTGTTGGAATAATACTGGACCCCCTCCATGGTGGAAATCCCCTGGATCACCTCCGCGGCCTGCTCCATGCCGTCGGACTGGGTCTTTTTGGGGAACAGGAAGAGCAATTCCCCGATAAACACGGGCGGTTTCTGCCGGTTCCACACCCGGGCCGCGTCCTGCCCCAGGGGCGTCCTGGGGGCATAGAACAGCGCCGGGGTTTTTTCCCTGTAGCTGGTCCTGTAGAGCTTCCGCGCCTGGAGCAGCTCCCCGGCCACGGACGGGCCCAGGGCCTCCTCCAGGGCAAACACCGGGGCGGCCCGCTCCGACGGGGCGGCAAATCCCGGCGCAAGGGCCAGGAGGCCCCAGAGGAACAGGACTCCCCCCGCCGCTGTGCGCTTCATCGGCCGATGCCCTTGTAGATGACCCGCACCTGCTTGTAGAGTCCCTCCCCTTCGCTCTTTGTCTCCACATCCCCGATGTCGTTCAGGGTGGTGTGAATGAGCCGCCGCTCAAAGGGATTCATCGGCTCAAGGAGGACCGACCCCCCGGAGGTGCGCACCCGGTCGGCGGTGGTATAGGCCAGGCGGACCAGGGATTCCTCCCGCCGGATGCGGTAGTTTTCCGTGTCCAGGATGACCCGAAGGTCTTCCCGGCCCAGTTTTCCGGCATACACGTTGGTTAAAAGCTGCAAGGCGTCCAGGTTTTTGCCCTTGCGCCCAATGAGAATCGATGAGCTGGGGGAAACCAGCCTGACGCCGATTTTGTTTTCCTCCCGGAACATGATTTCCGCCGTCACTTCGTAGCCCATTTTCCGCACCACCGAGGCGATGAACTCGATGATTTTTTGCTCAAATTCATCCTTGGGGATGGGGTCCGCAAAGAGACGGCGCTCGGGCATTTTTTCTTCGTACCCGGAGTCAGGGATTTCCGGCTCTTCGTCGGTGTGTACCCGGATTTTTACGTACCCCTTCTTGAAGATGCTGTTCTTTTGGGCTTCGATTATTTCTACATCAAACTGGTCCTTTTCCAGACCCAGCTCTGCGGTTGCCATCTCGATGGCTTCCCGTTCTGTTTTTGCTTCGTATTCATATACCATGGCGTTGCTCCTTTGCTATTTTTTGCGTTTTTTGGGGACAAAGACCTTGCTCATCCGGTCTTCCTCCGCGGACAGTTCGTCCCGCTTTTGCTTCATTATCCTGTTGATGACGAGCTGCTGCAACAGTTGCAGGGCGTTGCTGACGGTCCAGTAGATGACCAGGCCCGAGGGGGCGTTGTACAGGATGAAGAAGAAGACAATCGGCATACCGTACATCATGATGTTCATCTGGGCCGCCGAGGACCCGCCCGCCATGCCGCTGGAGGTGAGCTTGCCCGAGAGCAACTGGGAAATCACGTAGACCACGGGCAGGATGCGGATGTGGTTCCCCAAAAAGGGTATCTCGAAGCCAAGCTGGGCCACGCTGTCCCCAACGGACAGGTCCGGTATCCATCCGGGGATGAACATGGACCCCCGGAATTCAAAGTAATTGTTGAACAGGTTGAACATGGCAATGAGCAGGGGGAATTGTATGAGCAGGGGCAGACACCCCGAGAGGGGGCTATACCCCGCCTCCTTGTACAGCTTGGCCAGTTCCTCGTTCATCTTTGGGGGATTGTCCTTGTATTTTGTCTGTATTTCCTGAATCTTCGGTTGTATCTTCTGCATCTTGAGGGCCGACATGGAGCTTTTCCGGGTGAGCGGGAAGGTCAGCGCCTTCAGGATGATGGTGACGATGATGATGGTGACCCCCCAGTTATGCACACCCCGGTTAATCAGCTCCATGCACCACTTGAGGAGAGTCTCCAGCCAGGAGAGCACCCCGGTGGAATTGAGGCTTTCGTCCAGGTGCAGGCCCGAAAGCCCCCAGGGATTGTTCTCGGCAAAATCGTACTGCTTGAGGGATTTCTCCGTGAGGGGGCCGGCGTAGATGTAGTAGGTGTCATCGGAGGCGGCGGTTACCGGGGAACGCTGGAGGAGCATCTGGGAATTGGCGTTATCCGGGATTTCCGTAAGGGCGGAATACCGGACCTCCATCATGGTGTCCGGCCTGGCGGGACAGACCAGCAGGGTGAAATACTTGCCGCTCACCCCGGTCCACGTATAGGGATCCTTGTATTCCCCGGTTTTTCCCGAGGCCACATTCGTGCGCTTTTTCTTTTCTCCCGTGTAGGCCATGAAGCTGCGGCGCTCGTACCGGTCGATTTTTAGGTTAACCGGCGGGCCGATTTGGGGTGACGATCTCAGGGTGTAGGCGTAGCCCCCGAAGGAGAGCCCCGGCCTGTCCCCCTGGACGATGACATCGAGTTTGAACATGTAGTCGTTGGGGACAAAGGTGTACCGCTTGGTCAGGGTGAAGGTTCCGCCGCTGGTTGCGGTGAAGGGCCTGGAAAACTCAATGGTGTCCCTGCCGGTCTGTTTGACCGAAAACAGCCCGTCGATGACGGGGTTTCCCGCGCCGCCGAAGGACAGGGAAAAGGCCCTGTTCCCCGGGGTGATGTTATCGGCCATCTCGATGCCCCGGCTGCCGTCCCGGTGTTCCTTCAGCTCGTAGGAGATGATGTCGCCCCCCCGGTTGGTGAAGGTGATTTTTGCCAGGTTCGTGTCGAGCACGATGGTCCGCTCCTGGGTCTCCGTGCCGGGGGCCTCCGGGCTTGCCGGCCCTACAGGGGGCGGGGCCTCCTGGACGGCGGGGGCAGCCTGGCTCGCGGGAAGCTCCGCGGCAGGAACGGCCTCAACCGGCGGCGCCGGGGGGAACAATTTGTTGCGGATAATGGACGAACCGACGAGCACCGCGGCGGACAGGATAATCGCTATTACAACATTTTTTTCCATCTTTTTTCCCTATTTATGGAACCGGGTCAAATCCGCCATCACAAAAGGGATGGCAACGCACAATTCTGCGAAAACTCAAATACAGGCCCTTGAAGGTTCCGTACTTTGCCAGGGCCTCCAACGCATAGGACGAACAGGAGGGGTAAAACCTGCAACTTGCCGGATGCATGGGCGAAATAAAGAGCTGATACCCCCGGATGAGGGCCCGCACCAGGACGCTACCCATGATTCCGCCCCACAAGCAGCCCGGCTTTTTTTGCCAGCAGAAACACCTGGGAAGCGCGGGTGCGGAGATCCTCGTGCTGAGTCTGGTACACCAGAAACAGCATGTCGTACCCCTGGGCAAACCGGGCCTTCTGGGTGCGGAAGGACTCCCGGCACAGGCGTTTTGTCCTGTTCCGTTCCACTGCGGCGCCGTATTTGCGCGGCAGGGTTACGGCAAAGCGGGTTTCGCTCCGTGTGGTCTTCATAAAAAAAAGCTTTGCCCCGGGGACGCTGACTTTTTTTCCCCCCTGAAACAGGGCGCGAATCTCCTTGGAAGACCCGATGCGCTCATTCCTGGAAAAGGTACACTGCTCCTTGGGCTGGCGGGTGAGGTGCATGAGTCAGGCTAGTAGGGCTTTTTCTCGTCCGAAACGGTGAGCTTATATCTGCCCTTTGCCCTTCTGCGCTTTAATACAAGCCGCCCGCCCCTCGTTGCCATGCGGGCCCGGAACCCGAATTTTCTGTTTCTTTTTACTCTGCTGGGTTGATATGTCCGTTTCATTGAACACGTCTCCTTTATATGTAAGGACCAAGGTCCCTGGTTTCACCGTAAAGCGTGTAACCCTATCACAGGTTGCGCCCGTGAGTCAAGAGATTCTCCCTCATTCTTGCAAAAATTTGTTGCAGTTCCTCCGGTAATTGGCCCGAAACGGGCGATTCCTGGGGTCCGGCGGGCGGTGTTTGCGGTCCTGGGGCCGGTTTCTTCGTCCTGAGGGAGGCGGTTTGGCCCTTTAAGCGATAGGAAAGGGACGTGACGTTGAATTCCGGGGCGAATTTCTTGAACCCCCGCACAATATAGGTTCGGGCAAGCTGGAACAACTGGACCCAACCGGGATGGTCTACTTCTATCAGGAGAATCCCGTTTTTGCAGTCCACGACTTTGCTGTGGCAGTAGAGGCTTTCTCCGGTATAACTCCTTGTTCCGTCACGCTTTGTTTTTTTTTCGTCAATCGAAAGGAGAATCTTCTTCCACACCGAAAGGGTTGTGTCCGCATTTTTTGCGCCCTCGCTGGAAAGGGCGTTGAACAGGGAGGCCACGGCTTCCCCGGCTGAATACACGTTATCCATAGCACCTGCCGTTCCGTAGTGTATACCCCTTGGTGGTTTCTTTTCTATACCGCTCGAAGGGTTCTTCCGGGAGGAAGGTGTAAAAAAGCTGGTCGTAGTCCGGGAGGAGGGCGGTGATTCTCCGCCGTTTTTCCGGGTCAAGCTCCAGGAGCACGTCGTCCAGGAGGAGGACCGGGTTTTTGCCGCAGGAACGGGCGTAAAACAGGGCCTGGGCTGTCCTGAGGAGGATCGCCGCGACCCGGCGCTGCCCCGTGGACGCGGTGGGCACAAAATTTTCCCCCTCCCGCGCAAAGATGATTTTGTCCCGGTGGGGGCCGGAGCAGGAGACGCCGAACTGGATGTCCCCCTCCCGCCTGGATTCAAGGATGCCCAGGGCGGCTTCCGGGGTGATGTCCCCTTCCGAGGGCCAGGAGGGCCGGTAGACGAGGTTCACGCCGCCGATGCCCGTCACCTGCTCATAGAGGGGGGAGAAAATCCTGGTGAATCCCGTGACGGCCGTGCGGCGCCTGTTTTGCACCTCCGCGCCGGTTGCGGCGAGCTGCTCGTCATACACGGGGAGCAGCTCCCAGTCGTGATTCTTGAGACAGATGTTCTTGTGCCGCAGGGCCTTCCGGTAGTGCCTGGCGGTGTCGATGTAGAGCACGTGGTGCATGGCGAGGGTCTGGTCAAGGAAAAAGCGCCGGCGTTCGGGCTCTCCGTCAACAAAGGCAAGGTCCTCGTGGCTGTAGAGCACACAGGGGATGGTGTTGACGAGCTCCTTCCTGTCGGCGAGGGGCTTTCCGTTTTTTTCTACCTGCTTTTTTCCGCCCTCAAAGAACACGGAA
>JAISTZ010000068.1 GCA_031272345.1 Spirochaetaceae bacterium
GGATGAACAGGGGGTTGGTGACACACAGGTACTGGCCCGATCTCCTGAAGGGCACCCCCAGGTCCCGGCAGAGCTCGTCGAACATGGGGTTCCCCAGGGCGTTGTATTTGTGTTTGAGGGTACCGGGCCTGAGGTCCAGGCCGGGGTGAACCATGCCGGCGTTCCGGCTCGAGGCCTGCATTCCCACGTCGTGTTCCTTGTCTACCAGGAGGACCTTGAGCTTGCGCCTGGTGAGCTCCCTGGCAGTGGCGGCCCCCACGACCCCCGCTCCGATGACGAGCACGTCGGGCTCTTCCCCTTCCAGGGACATATCCTCCAGGGGCGGCCGCCGTGGGGGGGGGATCGGTCCCCCGGTATATTCAATCATATTGACAAGGCCGCAATACCGGCCCCTGAAGCCCCTGGTTTTTACACACAGGGTTCCGGCTTCCAGGATCTCCTGCCAGTCCCCCCGTTTGCCCTCAAGGACGAGGCATCCGTCCCTTTCGTGGGCCGACACGCTCCCTCCGAATCTTTGGTCCAATCGTTTGCTGAGTTTTGTTAGGTACGACACATGTTCATTATAACACAATCGTCTTCCCAAAGAAAGCGCCGGGTTTTTCATCGTGTCCCTAGGTTGACGGACCGCTGAAAATGCCGCCGTAGAGGTTCTCGTAGAGGAACCGCCGGTCCTCGGCCTGGAGGGCCCTGAGGGCGCAGATACAGGCGCAGTTACCCCCGGAAATGACTTCCCCGGCGGTAAGGGCCGCGTCGATGATGCGGCGGGCCCCGGGGAGGGCGCAGGACAGCCGTATCCCGTAGTCCCGGCCGCCCTTGAGGGGGAAGCTCCCGGCGCCGCCCCCCAGGACGATTCTCCGGTCGCTGAGGAAGAGGAGCAAGAGCGGGAGGACTCTGCCCTGGATGGGCTCCAGGGACGTTTCCTCGGAGTCAACGTAGGCGGAGGCGGCCCTTTCCGCAAGGCGCAGGTCCAGGCCGTCTCCGTCCTCCCGGTCCCAGGGAATTTCGGCGGTGAAGAGGGGGAACGCCGGGGAGGACTCGCAGGGGATGCTCACCTCAGAGCCGGAGAGGGAATAGTACACAACCCCCTCCACATCATTTTCCGGGATCACCCGTTCCTGGAGCCGGGAAATTTCCTGGGGGATTTTTATGACCGCCCCCTCCCCCGCTCTTTCCACGGACGAGGTGAAGGTGAGCCCCAGCTTCCTGAAATAAAACACCGCCCCCAGGGGCTTCCCTATCCACCCCAGGAGGGACTCCGGGGGCTCCCGTATGGTGATGACCCCGCTCCGGGAGACCTCCGCGCCTCCCCTCCCCGTCTCCAGGCGCTCCTGTTGTTCCGGCTCATCCAGGGGCGACAGGAAGAGAACCACCGGTTCATCGGCCAGGTAAGCGCCGATGAGTTCCCGCTCAAGGCCGCTGAGCATAGACCGGATCGCCGTAGGCAAACTGCTCAACCCGGACGGGTTCGTTCTGGTTGAGGTAGAGGAGCACGTCCAGGGTTCCCCCTTCAAGGAAAAAGCGGACGGGAATCTGCCAGATATTGCCCAGGATTTCCGGCCTGCCGATCACGTAGTTCTCCGTAAGGGCCGCGCCCTCCGTGTCGAAGAAGAACACGTCCAGGAGGAAGGTGTTCCGGCTGTTCATCCCCTCCGCGGCGGCCTCCCTGTCCTTTTGTATGAGGGAACGGCAAAAGTCCCGCGCCAGCTCCAGGGCCGCACCCCCCAGGAGGGACGTGTCCAGGGAGCCGAACCCCTCGATGACCGGGTAGATGACGCTCCCGTCCCCCCGGAAGGCAAAGGCGTTCTCCGGGGTCATAAGAATCCCCCGCCGGGCCTCCGCCGTGCTTTTTGGGGACACGTCCTGGGTCCAGGCGACGGCCCTGTTCTTCTGCTCGATCACCGCCCGCAGGGTGACTTCGGTCTCCTCCGGCAGGGCCGGCGCGGTGTTCTGGGAACAGGAGGCCAGGGAAATAAGCGCAAAAACAGCAAACCATCGGTACCGCATGTTCCGACATTATATGTCAAAAATCAAATTATTCAATATGTGATTTTGCATCCCCGATCGCATCCAGGAGGCCCCCCATGAGGGCGAAAGTTTTTGGGGTGAGGGCGGAATCGTTATCCAGACCCGTGTGGAGGAGCCGCCAGGTTTCCGGGAGTTTTTCTTTGACCCCGGGGTTGGCCGCCCCCTGGTTGTTCATAACCAGGGCTGCCAGGGCCTTGTCCTGCCGGAGGGCCCGGGCGTACAGGGCGGCCTCGTTCTCCGGCAGGGTGGTGACGAGCACCGCCGGGATGCCCTGGGCGATGAATCCCGCATTATCGCTATAGGGCGCAGGCAGGGAGAGCCATGCGCCGGGGGCGGTCTTTTTGAGCAAGTCCCCGGTTCGGACGACGAGGTCGTTGTACCGCTTCCTGAAGGCCGCCGGGAGCCCCCTTTCGCCGGGCTTGAGGGGCCTTGAAATGACGAAGACCTCCCCCCTGCCGCAGCAGTCGAACACGTAGACGTCGTCCCTGGTGATGCCCAGGGCCTTGAGCCGCTCGGCTATGCCGAAGGCCCCTATCTCCTTGACCCCGTTATCGGAGCCCAATTCCTCCCCGTCCGTGAAGATGATCCGCACGTTGTGCATACCGGGATAGGTCTTGAGCCGCACCGCCCAGTCCATGAGCTGCCACACGGCGGCGCTGTTGTCGTTGGCCCCCGGGCTTCCGGGGAACCGGTCGTAGTGGGCGATGGCAGTCTTGACTTTGAAGGAGGGGTTATACGCGGACGGGGCGAAGTGGGCGTAGATGTGCCTGGAATCCCCCAGGGTAATCGTGGAGGTGCGGATTCCCCGCCCCTCAAGGTAATCGATGATGAATTGCTCACGGTTACACCCCAGGGACGTAAAAACACCGAAAGATTCAGGCAACGAGTACATGAATGAATGACGACACCCGGTAAGCCAGAACCGCCCCTAGCGGTAACTGTACCTGCCTCCGTCGCGGCCCTGACCGCCGAAATTATCCCTTGGGGGGCGCGAATTCCGGGGCCTGTCCTCGGCGATATTCACCCGGACCCGCCTGCCGTCGAGATCCTTGCCGTTCAGGGCCTCGATGGCCGCGTTTGCCGCGTCGGCTTCGACCATTTCCACAAAGCCGAAACCCTTCGATTGGTCCGTAAATCTGTCCTTTATGATGACAGAGGAAAGGACTTCCCCGTACTGCGAAAAAATACTGGTTAATTTTTCTTCCGTAGTGCCGTAGCTGAGATTGCCGACGTAAATCTTTTGAGCCATGAAACTTCCTATTGCCGGTTATTCCGGCGAAAGAACGAACCCCGTGGGAAAGATGTATAACATACCCCTATCACCCCATCGCGGTAGGTCCTTTGGGTCTTCTTTATACTGGGGCTGAAGGGCACAATCCGAAGAGACACGCACACCGCGGAACGAAGGAACGCTTTCATTCAGGAACCGTCATAAAGAGAACGCACCTGCTATCATACCGAAAAAAAAAAAAGAGTCAAGGGGTGGAACAAAAAAAACAGAAATTTTGCATTAAAATACGCCTGTACCTTCCCTTGCAAAGCCCCTAACCCGTAATGACCCCGTTGTCCAATTCCCTCACTGCGGCTGGCCGGGACTGCCCACATTGACCGCCGGCGTCTCCCCCCACTTGGCCCAGAACTCTCTGATTCCCGTGGTGTCCGCGGGCAGCTCCGTTACCGGGGCTCCCGTGAGCCCCCCGTTCCCGTACCAGCCGAGGAAGGGCCGGTTGTCTTCAAAAACGGGCGTGGGCAGGGTGTAGGGCTGGGCGGTCTGGGTCCATTCCCTGATACTGTCACCGCCGATCCCGTGCAGGGCGCCCCCGTTCAGGTGGTAGCAGATTTCCAGGGGAGAAGTAATGATTCCGGCGACATTCCCGATGATCCTGCCGTTGTTGGCGACGGTCCCGTTATTGGTCAGAAGGCCGCCCGTGTTCAGGGTCCAGCCCCCGGGCACCCGTAACGTGACGCCCCCGGGGATGGTGAGGGGCGCGTTCAGGGTGATCGTGGCGTCGCCGATGGACGCCTCAGCGCCGCAGACAACCAGGTCGGCGTGGTTCTCCTGGCTGAAACCGGCGGGAACGCTGCTTACGAACACCACCGCATTGCCGGAAAAATCACCCTGGAGGCCGGAGCTGCCTATATCCTCCGCGATGACCGTGCCGCCTTTGATCTTGATGCTCTCCGTGCCGCCTACAGGCATGGCTGAGCGGATGCCCCCCAGGGCAATCACCTCTCCCCCGCTGAGGGTGATGGTCCCGCCATTGCCGCCCCAGCCGCCGCCGATTGCAGCGGCTTTAACGGACGCGGGTTCGTCGCTGGGGTTGGTTCCTCCCTGGGCAGATACTGTGCCCCCGGAGACGGCGATGATTCCGCCGTTGCCCTTCCAGCCGCCGCCGATACCCGCCGCCCGCTGACCGCCCTGGGCGGTGACCGTGCCTCCGGAGACGGTGATGGTTCCGCCGCTCTCGCCGCTGCCGCCGCCGATACCCGCCGCGTACTGACCGCCCTGGGCGGTGAGGGTTCCGCTTGAGCCGGTCCCGGCGCTGCCGATCCACAGGGTTCTTCCGGAGGGGACATGCAGCCCCGCTGTCCCGTTGCTCCTCAGGGTGTTTGTCCCGGAAAGGAGCAGGGTTACCGCGGCGCCGTTCCCCAGGTCAAAGGCGCAGACATCGGGTGTTCCGCTCATGTCGATTGACGCGCCCGCCAGAGTCACCTTGACACCCGCGCCGGGGGCCACCGCAACGCGGTTCTCCTCCGTAGCGCCCATGAAGATCACGTTGGCGCCGTTTTTTATGGTAATTATCTTTGTGCCGCTGTCGTAGGACCATCCCCTGCCTGAAACGCCGGCGCTGTCAATGCCGCCGGGGGCCAGGTCGATGACTTCCGCCGGAGGTTCCGGAGGGGTCGCAGCTTTCTTCTTTTTTTTACTCCGCGCTTCAAGGTATTCCCGTAGGGTATGGGGACCGTCGCACCCCGGAATAAGGACCGACGCAAGAAGAAAAACTCCAAGGGCAAGGACAATAATGCTGTAATATCTTTTCCTGCCTATACATCTCACGGCGCCATTTGACCCCCTGCGGATTCCCCGGCCCTGGCCGCCTGGATACGGGCGGCTTCCAGGTTCTTCTTCTTTGCCTCACTCTCCGGGTCAAGGCGCACCGCTTCGGTGAAGTCAGCTACCGCGGCTCCCCATTTCTTGGCGTTGAAGGCCGCGGCCCCCCGGGAATTATAGGTGTTGGCAAGGATTTTCTTCCTGGCTTCGTTCTCCGGGTCAAGGCGCATCGCCTCGGTATAATCAGACACGGCGGTGTCCCAGTTCTTTGCGGCTGCGGCAGCGGCCCCGCGGGCGGCGGCTTCGGCAACAGCCCCGCGGGCGTTGAGGGCATTGGCAAGGTTCTTTTTTACCGCCCCGCTGTCCGGGCTAAGGCGCAGGGCCTCGGTAAACGCGGCGACTGCGCTGTCCCAGTCCTTGGCGTTGAAGGCCTCCACCCCCTGCTTGTTGTATTCCGCCGCCGAAAGGGCCGGCGCCGAACGCCGGAACATGGCTTTCCCCTCCAATACCGCCCCCCACCAGGGGCCGTCGATGTTGAACCCTACCCCCAGGGAGGGCGTAACGGTGAGATTCCCGGATTGCCCGTCAAAACTGTAGGAACCCAGCATCCGCCCGTAGATGTAGAGGGGGATGTCGACGAGGCTGTCGAGGTGGAATTCGATTGTCCCGCTTACCCCCAGGCCGACCTCAGATACGAATTGTTCGCTGTTTAACTGGAAGAAACCGTAGATCCCCGGAGTGGCGGACAGGGCAAGGCTCCCCGACCGGTAGAAAAAAGTGGGCCCCGACAGGACCTGGATGGAAGAGGAGAACCCGTAGTCGGGCTCGATGGGGAAGGTGGTCAGGAGAAAAAGACCGGCCCCGAGGAAGGGCTTAAAGAAGATCGACCCGCCCAGTTCGACGCCCGGGCCGGGGGCTATATTGTCCGTGTCGTACAAATCGACAAGGCGGATAAAGCTTGCCGCAAGCCCCCCCTCGACACGAAAGGTCTGGGCAAAAACGCTGGTTCCGGCGAATAAAAGAAAAAGCACAACAATGATTTTAGGGCGGAAATTCCTGGTACCCATCACAAAACTCCTTTCCCCCTCCGTCTAGTATATCGGCAAAAATTTTCGCCCACAGGAGTACCTATGTATAAAACTGACAAAAAAAAGAGATTATGTCAAGTGAACTGTCCGCACATGTCCGCACAAAAAATCGCGCCCCGTTATTGCTGGAAGCTGAATTCGCCCCCGGTCATGGTGAAGACCACCCCGGCCTTGTTGATGTCCTGGGGGGGAATCTGAAAGATGTCCCTGTCCAGGGCGGTGAGGTCGGCAAAAAAACCGGGCCGGAGCCGTCCCTTGATCCCCTCCTCACGGGAATAGAAGGCGCTCCCCCAGGTGTAGGCGTCCACCGCGTCAGCCGTGTCCAGGCGCTCGGCGGGGAAAAAGCCCCCGGGGGGCTCGTCCCCGGGGAGGTCCTGCCTGAGGACCGCGCACCGGATGCAGTCCAGGGGATTGAGGGACTCAACCGGGTGGTCCGTGCCGAAGGCCAGGGGGATGCCCAGGCCCTTCATGGTGGCAAAGGCGTGGCAATAGGCGGCCCGCTCCGGCCCCAGGCGCGCAACAGCCACGTGGAGGTCGTGGGTCAGGAAGACCGGCTGCACCAGGGCGATGATGTTCCGGGCGGCCATGCGCTCCAGCAAAGTCCGGGACGCCACTTCGCAGTGGACCACCCCGTGGCGCTTCGGGTTCCGCCGGGGCCCGGTGACCCCCTCGAAGGAGGTGACCGCCATGTCCACTCCCCCGTCCCCGATGGCGTGGGTGACCACCTGGTAGCCCAGGCTGTCCGCCTCCCGGACGATTCGGTTCATTTTTTGGCCGTCCATGTCCCGGTAGCCCCTGGAATCGGGCTCATCCGTGTAGGGCTCAAGGAGGTAGGCCGTGCGGGACCCCAGGGAGCCGTCGGCGAAGAGCTTGAGGGGGCCCATGGTGATGAATTGGTGTCCCAGGGACGCGCCGGTCACCCAGCCCCGGTCATAAAAGTCCCGGAGCTGCCTCCGGGTGCAGAAATTGCACTGCAAGGACACCCGCACCCTGGCCGCCCCGGAGGCGAAAATATCGTTATATATGGCGACAATCTGGGGGCCGTTGTCGCCGAACACGTCGTGGCTCCCGATGCTCGTGATGCCGAAGGCCGAGGCCCGGCCCAGGGTGTGGGTGATCTGGGCCTTCACCTGGGCGTCCGTGTAGGGCCTGATGAGGCCCCGGATGATCCGGGTTGCGCTGCCGTGGAAGACCCCCGTGGGGGCGCCCCCGGCGTCCCGCTCGATTCCGCCCCCCTCCGGGTCCGGAAAATTCCGGTCGATGCCGGCGTCCTCCAGGGCCCTGGTGTTGCAACTGACCGTGTGGCCGCAGACTCTGGAGAGAATCAGGGGCCGCTCCGCGGTGATTCTGTCCAGGTCCCGCCGGTCGGGGAAGCGCCGGACCGGGCCGTCAAATTCGTCCTGGTTCCAGCCCGTGCCCTGGACAGGGCCCTCCGCGGAAGCCCCCGGGGCGGAATCCAGCCGCCGGAGCTCCGACCGGGCCCTTTGTATGAGGTCCTCGATCGAGGTGACTCCCCGCACCTGAATCTCGTGGAGCCGGTGCCCGGCGTGGGCCGCGTGGAGGTGGGAGTCGTAGAACCCCGGAAGCACCAGGGCCCCCTGGGCGTCAATCACCCTGGCCCCAATGGGGGAGACGTCGTCCACCTCCCGGTTCGTCCCCACGACCCTGATGAGGCCGTCCTCGATGAGCAGGGCCTCGGCGAACCTGCCCCGTTCCACATACACCCTGGCGTTGCGCACACTGGTAACCATGGGATGCAGTATAGCGACTCCCCGCCGTTCAGGGAAGGGCCTGGCTTTTCATCCTGCCCCCGGAAGACGGTCCGCGCGGCCGGCCGCCTTGGCGGTCTTGTGGGCGTACATCAGCCGGTCGATCCGGTCGATGAAGGACGTCAGGGGCTCCGGGGAATCGGCGGTGTACACATCGAACCCGTAACTGACGGAGAGCTTGTAGGGCCGCATGTTCAGGCCGTTCTGGTTGCGGATCGCCTCTTCTATCCGGGTCAGAATGCGGCGTATGTCGTATTCGGCCCTTACGGCGATGACGAACTCGTCCCCCCCGTAGCGGAACACATAGTCCGACCGGCGGGTGGTGCTCTTGATGATCAGGGCCATGTCCCTGAGGGCGTTGTCCCCCTCCGCGTGGCCCAGGGTGTCGTTGATGCCCTTGAAGTAGTCGATGTCGAGCATGGCCAGGTAATAGGCGTGGGTCCTGGTCCTGCGGGAAAGCTTGTCCATGAATTCGTTGAAGGCCAGCCTGTTGCCGATTCCCGTGAGGGGGTCGATCCGCAGGTCGCTCTGGACCAGGAAGAAGTAGATGTACAGCAGGCCCGCCCCCAGGCAGGACCATAAGAGTCCCCCCTTCTTGAGGATGATGTCGACGGACGTGCCCGTGATGCTCAGCAGGAAAAGGAGGAGGAGCATGAACACATGGGCCGGGCTCACCAGGGTGCGCCCCAGGAAGGCGTCCACCAGAACCAGGAAAATCGGGGCGTAGGCGAAGAAAATCCTGAACCAGTAGAGGGGGCCCCGGACATAGAAATTATCAGGGGAAACGGAAAAGAACCAATGGAAGCGCCCGTTCAGGATGACCGCAATGACGAAGAGGCCGAGCAAAACCTCCGCGGCCCTGAGAATCTTCCTTGCCCGGCCGTAGTCCCCCCGGATGATGTAGTCCAGGAAGACCATGAGCAGAAAGTTGGAGACGTTCTGGCAGATGAGGAAGAGGGCGTTCCCCCCGTACACCACGGCCCGGGCGGCCCCTCCCGGAAGCCCCTCCGCGGCGTTTGCCGCAAGGAAGAACACCGCCGCGAAGAAGGCGCTCCCCAGGACCCACAGGAAGAGGCGCCGCTGGAACCGGTCGGCGTTGAATTTTCTGAAGTAGTCGACAAAAATGATCCCGATGCACAGGCAGGCTGTACCGGTGGCGTTTATGTAGTAGGCCGGCATAGATCCTCCTCCGCGCCCTCTTCCACGACCCTGCGGCGTTCGATTTTGACCCGTTTCTGCTTGTACATGAGGGAATCCACGTGCCTGAGGAAATCGTCCAGGTCGAGGTCCGAGCCCGTGGTAAAACTGTCGCAGCCGTAGCTCATGTGTATTTTGTAGGGCCGGGTCCCGCCCTGGTTGAGGTCCCCCATGGCGCCCTTGATGCGGGACATCAGGGCGGCCGGATCCGTCTGGGTGACGATGATGAACTCGTCCCCCCCGTAGCGGGCCGTAAAGTCGTTCACCCCGGCGGCCGCGGCGATGATGGAGGCCATGTCGCAGAGGGCCTGGTCCCCGGTGACGTGCCCCAGGGTGTCGTTTATCTTCTTGAGCCCGTCCATGTCGAGCATGATGAGGCTCCATGTATCTTTTTTTGTCTGCCTGTTGAGCTTTTCCAGGAACTCATTGAAGGCGAACCGGTTTCCCGCGCCGGTGAGGGCGTCCGAGCGCAGGTCTATGCTGATGATGAAGAAGTAGGCGCAGAGGAGGGCCGCGGAAAACCCGACCCAGAGGAGGGAGACCGTGTTGAAGAACAGGTCCAGGGCGCCGGGTATGCCGAGGAGGAGGGTCACCGTGAGGGTGAACCGCCGGCCCCTGAACAGGCCCCGCCGGCGGATGCTGAGGACAAGGGCCTCCAAAAGCCCCAGGACCAGGGCCAGGCCGCTTACGGCGGCGGGGATGATGAAAAACCTGCCCTGATGGTAGAGGTTGTCCGGCCTTGAGACGGTAAAATAGAACCCCCGCCGGAAGTTCGCCCCCAGGGAAATCATATAGACGGCGATGATGACCCACACGGCAATGATGAGTTTCCTTGTCCTGGGGACGCTCCTGCCGACGGTGTAGTCAATAAAAATCAAGACGTAATAAAACGAGGCCGCCTGGAAGACGAAATAGAGGTTGAGGGAAACCCCCAGGACGGGATAGGCCCAGGGTTCGGAGCAGCCGTTGAGGAGGAGGAAAAAGAAGCCGCAGACCATGGGGATTGCCGTAAAAATCAAGAGCAAAAAGAAGTTCTTCCGTTGGAATATGTCGGTGTCATGCTTGCGGCAGTAATTCGCAAAGACGAGAATAATGATGAACAACGGTCCCAGCAT
>JAISTZ010000111.1 GCA_031272345.1 Spirochaetaceae bacterium
TAGTTTGATGGGGGGGGGGGGGGGGGGGTAGATAATTAAATTGCAACGACATAAAAGCCCGCATGAAACAACCACGCTCACTGGCCGCCTGGTGGCGGAACAAACTTACTATTAACATAGCACAAAAAAAAATCCCTGTCAAGGATTTTTGCGGAAAATTGGGAAAAAAATTTATTTTTTTTCAGCCTGTCCCTGCATCCGGAGCTTCTCCAGGGCCGCCCACGGGTCCTTCGCCTTTTTGACCGCCCCGGCCACGTCCGACACGAAGGCAGCCAGGTCTCCCCCGTAGGACTCGTACAGCTCGGCGAACCGGTTCCGGTGTTCCCCGTAGAGCAGGTACAGACTGATGAACCCGTTGTTCACCCCGCGTTCCGGGAGGGATTCGTAATTTTTTGTTTTATACCTGGTTGAATAGGACTGGGCGAACCGGGTTTTAAAGCTTTCTATGACCGACTTTTTCCGCCCCAGTTTTTCGTCCTCCGAAAGGAGGGGGGACGAGTAGACCTCCCGCAGCAGGTCCGCCAGGGCCGACATGTCCTTCCGGAAGGTTTCCGCGTCCCCTGCGGCGGCGATTCTGCGCTCCGCCGTCTCCCCGGCGGCCTCCCTGCCGTAGCGGTCTTCGATGTAGAGGAGGGCCGCGGTGTCCCCCACGAAGGACGCGAATTCCTCGTTAAAATCCGCGTGATTCTTTACGAACACCCGGGCGTGGGTTTCCTCGTGGAGGATGAGCCTGGCCAGCTCGTATTCGCTGTAGTCCTCCATAAACGAGTAGAGGGGGTCCGTGAAAAAACCGAGGGTGGAAAAGGCGTCCACCCGGCGGAGGACCACGTCGAGGTTTTTTGCTTCCAGCCGCTTGACCTCCGCCTCAGCGTCGTCCCTGCGGAAAAAACCCTTGTAGGGCAGACGGCCCACAAAGGGGTAGCGCCACGTCCAGGGCTCCAGGGAGAGGGCCGGGGCCGCCTGAATCACCAGGGCAACGTAGTCCCGCTCCAGGGCGATGTAGGTTGAAAAATTTTTCCCCCTGGAAAGCCCCGCGTGTTCCACCCCGAAGGCCTTGATGTCCTCCGCCAGGGCGAGGAAGTCCCTGGTTTTGCCGCTGACCCCGGAGTCTCCGAGGAGCCCCTTGACGCTCCGTGCGGAGGCCCGCATGGCCAGGAAGGACCCCGCCTGGGTGGTGAGGTAGCACCCCGAAAGGACCGCCCAGGCCGCGGCCAGGGTGACGGAACGGACGGCCCCCCGGCCCAGGCCGGCGCGTTTTTTTGCTGCTCCCATGGGAATATTCTAGGGGGAGCGCCGAAAAAGTCAATCGGCGTGTCCCCTGGGCCGGGCCCTACGTGAACATGGTGTCCAGGATCCCCTTGAGGGCCCTGAGCTCCTCCTCGGTGAAGGTGCAGCCCTTCCCCATCTTCTGGTGGTCCTCGGACCAGCTCCGGATGTCATACTTGGGCTCCCTATGGTTCCAGGACACCATGTTGAGTTCCAGGGGCCAGCCGCCCTTGCCCTTTCCGAGTTCCCCGTATTTTTGGGTTATCTCGAAGGAAAAATCATCTGCCATGTTGTGCTCCTTATGTTTTTTTCAGCTATACTATAGTGGCGGCCGTGCGGTTTTGGACACTTTTTGGGATTTTTTTTGAAAAAACTTGTATCTTTGCGGATTTTTTACTATTATCTTGTAAACGGAGATTTTCAGCGCAGAGAAATGGGAGGTGCTGCATGAAAAACAAGGCGTTTTTAGTTCTGTTTCTGGGAGCGGTGATCCTGTACGGCTGTTCATCCACTCCGCCGCCGGAAACTCCCCCTGTCACACCGGAAAAACCGGCGGAAGCCGCCGGTCAGGCCGAGCCCGTCAGTCAGGCGGAGCCCGTCAGTCAGGCCGAGCCCGCCGGTCCGGTTGAACCCGAGGTTCCCCAGGAACCCGCAGAATCCCTAACCGGGGAAGACTCACGTCCAAAGGCCCAGGACTCGGAGGAAGAGGCCGCCCAGGTACAGGCCGCGCGGGACGACGCCATGGCGAGCAGGGAAAAAGCTCTGGGCGTCAAGGCGGATGTGTCCGGCAAGGACGATTTCGCCGCCGCCGAGGCGCTCCTTTCCCAGGGGAATCAAAAACTCGAAAACAACCAGGGTGAATCCGCGCTCAGCGACTTTGAGGCCGCCCGGGCGGCCTATGACGGCCTGTTCCTCACCGCGGTCTCCCGCCGGGAGGAGGCCAGCAGGGCCATACAGCAGGCTGAGCAAAAAACCCGGGAGGTCGAGGAATTCGCGCTCCAGGCCGATGAGATCGCCCCCCTTGAGGACGAGGCCGCCCCCGTTGAGGACGAGACCGCCCCTGCTGAGGGCGAGGCCGCCCCCGCTGAAGGCGAAGGCCCCGTTGAGCAAGAGATTGCCCCCCCTGAGGACGAGGCCGCCACCGTTGAGGGTGACATCACCCCTGTTGAGGACGAGGCCGCCACCGTTGAGGGCGGCATCACCCCTGTTGAAGGCGAAGCCCCCGTTGAGGACGAGGGCGTTTCTGAGGAGGATGAGGAATGAAAAAGATACTGATTCCGGTCATATTCGCCGTTGGCGGGCTTCTCTTTGCCGCCAGCTACACCAATAACGAGTACCAGGCCCGGTCCCGCAGGTACATGCGCCAGGCAAACGAGGCCTTCGAGGAGGGTGACTACGAAAAAGCCATCGAGTTTTCCCGGATCGCCGAGGAAAACGCGGAGCTTTCCCGGGCCTACATCACCAAAATGATCGCCCGGTCCGAGGCAAACACGGCAATCATGCGGGCTAACACCAGGATCCAGTGGGCCGAGGGCATCCACGCCGACGCGAACTACCCCGCGGCCTTTTCCGCGGGCAAGGAGGAACTCGGAATAGCCCTGGACGCCTTCGCCAAAGAAGACTACGACGCCGCCCGTGAGGCCGCCCAGCGCGTACTGGACACCCTGGCGGACATCGAGGAGACCCCCCCCCTTCCAAAGTTCTACGTGGTCCGTCCCTGGGAGCAATCCCGGGACTGCTTCTGGAACATCGCGGGCCGTCCCTATGTGTACAACAATTCCCGGCTCTGGGAAAAACTCTACCAGGCGAACAAACATGCGCTGGAAGATCCGGCAGACCCCAACCTGATTCATCCCGGTATGCGGCTGGAGATTCCGAGCATCGCCGGGGAGGTCCGGGCCGGGGACTACGGTCCCGCCGCCAGGGACTAAGGAAGCGTCCCTAAGGATTTTTACAGGGCGGGCGCCTTACGCCGGAGGCTGCTTGATGTAGGCGAAGGGGTCCCTGCCGTACCACTCCTTTTTGAACGGAAGCGCCGTGTTGGCCGCCATCTGCCGGTTGAATTCGCTGTTGCGGAATTTCATGGCAAGCCGCCGGGCGATCTCGAAGACCCCGGAGTAGCCGCAGTAGTTGAACTGGGGGCCGAACAGGGGCAGGAGGGGCAGACCGTGCCTGGCGGCGATGTTGTTGCCGCCGATGTGGGCGATGAGCACGTCGGGCCGTATCCTGGTGATGATGTTTGACGTTTCAAAGGGCTGATTGGTTGCCACGCTGAAGACCACGTCGTCGATGTCCCGGAGGGCGTCGAAAATCGGCTCCACGAACCGGTCGTAGTGGTGGGCCTTGAAGCCGACAACTTCCATGCCCAGGTCCTGAATCACCTCGGCGGTCGCCACGATGCGGACTTCCCCTCCCAGGAGGTAGGCCCGCTTGCCTTTGAGGACCTCCCGGAAGGGGGCGAGGGCTTCGTCCAGGGCGGCGTTTTCGTCGGCGATGAGGGCTTCCGCCTGGGCTTCGATTCCGAAGCGGGACGCCACCAGACGGAGCCACCGGCCGGTGTTCCTGCGCCCGATGGGAATCGTGTCGACCACGAAGGGGATGCCGTATTTGGTCTTGAGGTGCTCCACAAAGTAGTCGTCGTGGGTGCCGCAGAGACTGATGTTCAGGGCGTTCTCCAGGGCGTACTGGAAGTCCTCGGGTTCGGCGTAGCAGGGAATGAAGGTGACCTCCAGGTCCAGGGCCTGGAGAATCCGCTGAAATTCCAGTTCGTCCCCACGGCTCATGGAGCCCACGTTGAGCACATTCACCCTGCGGCTCCGGCGGTAAGCTTCCCTCTGGCGCTGTTCCTCGTCCACGTAAAGGGGGAGCCGCCTGTCCGGGAAGCGGATGTATTTCTTGAGGATGCCGTGGTACACCGCGTCGTAGGCGGTGGCCATGAGCTTGGTCTTAAAGCCCTCGCAGTGAATCGGCACAAGGATCGCCGCGGTTTCTTTTTGCAGCTCCTTCAGCACGGAGTCGATGTCGTCCCCGATGAGGGCCGGAACGCAGGAGTTCGCCACGATGATGGACTCCGGGCGGAATTCCCTGTCCGCAAAGAGCACGGCCTCCCGCAGCTTTTGTTCGCCCCCGTTGATCACGTCGCTTTCCCCGAGATTCGTGGTGAGCCAAATCAGATTTTCGGCCTTTGGGTCCCGGAAACGCTTCATGTCCTTGTTCCGCCCGTAGTTGCCCAGGGAACACATCCCGCAGCCCACGGGCCCGTGCATGATCACCACCGCGTTCCGTATCGACGTGAGCATCCCCAGACTCAGGGTGAACTGGCAGCCCTGGGCCTGTGTGAAGGCCCTGGAGGCCAGGTTGGTGCACCCCGACGCCAGGGCGCGCTCGCAGGTCTTGACTTGTGAACAGACGCCCCCAAAGGCGACTGCCGCCTTGAGCCGGTCCTCCCGTGAGGGCGGCCCCTTTGCTTGCAAAAAATCCATAGGTAACCTCCAAATCCTGTTATCGCGCCGCCACGAGGCTGGTCAGCACATCCTCGGTAAAGGTGAGCCCCCCGTTGAACCCCGCATAAGCCCGGTTCATCACGCACCGCCCCGTGACGGGGTAGCACACCGGGATGAGGGGATAGCCGAATTCCTCCGCCAGGTCCCGCTCAAAGGAACTGCCGATGATCACCGTGGGGTTCATGCCGTCGTAGTAGCGGGTGTTCCGGTTCCGGGGCCACGCCTCCCGGAGGTATTTCTTCACCGACGAGGCGTCCGTGTCGAACCGGACCAGGGGCGTGATGCCCGAGTTCAACCCCTGGAACTGGGCCGCCACCAGGGCCTCCCGGTCTTCGTCCAGCGCGTCGGTCACCACGGCCAGCTCCGGGAGCCACCCCAGCTCGTCCGAGAGGAACCGGGTGATCGCCGGGGCGTAGTTCGAGTCCCCCAGGACCAGGGCATACCGCTGGAGGTCCGCGTCGTTGTAGATGTCGGCGATTCGGGAAAAGTAGCCGTAGTAGAGGGACTTTTCTTCCCGGACAATCCGGTCGACTTTTTGGGGATCAAGCGACAGGGCCTTGCCCACGTCCCGGAGGAACCGCTCCCCCGCCTCAGCGCCGATGGGGAAGGGAGTCACCAGGCAGGGGACCCCGTGGACTTCCTCAAAGTACCGCCCGCTCTCGATTCCCGCATTGTTCGACACGACCACGGTGAGCCCCGCGCCGCCCGCGTGTTTCAGGTTGTCCAGGGTTTCCCCCTCGCCGAAGAAGGTGTTCACCCTGAGATCCAGCCGTTCCAGGAGGCGCTTTATTTCCCGGAGATTCCCCTTCCAGAACACGTCCTGGGCGGGCACGATTCCCAGGACATTCACCGTGCGGGGGTCCCTGGCGGCTTTTTTCTCCACGAATGTGTCGATGAGCCCCTTGAGGATGAGTTCGTACCCGGTGAACGAAGTGCCCTTGAAGCTCGGGGTGGGGATGCCGATGACGGGCTTGCCTTCCCGCTCGAATTCCCGGGCAACCCCCGCTGTGTTGTCCCCGATCATGTCCACCATGCAGCCCGTGACGACCACGTAGAGGTCCCCGTCGACGAGCTCCAGAGTCGACCGGATCTGCTCCCGGAGCCGGGTCTCCCCGCCGAACACCACGTCCTGCTCCACCACATTGGAGCTCGGCATGGCGTTGCCCCCGCAGTAGCCACCGCCCATGTATCCCGCCCCGGCATTGATGGCGATGTTCAGGTTCTGGCCGCACCCGGCGGACCCGTGGATAATCGTGATGGCCCTGGGCAGGGCCTGGAGGGTGGCGATCGCGCCCCCCAAGGCGCAGGAATACCTGGGCCGGTCAATAAATTTGCTCATGTTGTCTCCTTGTCTCCTTCAAAAACGGCGCCCTCACAGGGGCCTCTCCAGGGGGTCGTAGAGGGCTGTGGAAAGGTAGCGCTCCCCCGTGTCCGGGAGGAGGGCCACCACGGTTTTGCCCTCGAAGTCCGCCCGCCTGGCGACCTGGGCCGCCGCGTAGACCGCCGCCCCGGAAGAAATCCCCACCAGGAGGCCCTCCTTCGCGGCGAGATCCTGGGAGGTGACGAAGGCCTCCTCGGTTCTCACCTTGAAAATTTCGTCGTAGACCGCCGTGTCGAGGACCTGGGGCACAAACCCCGCGCCGATCCCCTGAATCTTGTGGGGCCCCGGGGCGCCCCCGGAGAGGACCGCCGAGTCGTAGGGCTCCACGGCGATTATTTTCACCGCCGGATTCTTTTCCCGCAGGAAGGCCCCGGCCCCGGTAATCGTGCCCCCGGTTCCGACACCGGCGACAAAGGCGTCCACCCGGCCCTCCGTATCGGCCCAGATTTCCGGCCCCGTGGTCCTGCGGTGTATCTCCGGGTTCGCGGGGTTGTTGAACTGCTGGGGGATGAAGGAGCCGGGAATCTGGGCCTTAAGCTCCTCGGCCTTCCGCACGGCCCCCCTCATGCCGTCCTTCCCCGGTGTGAGCACAAGCTCCGCGTTCAGGGCCGCAAGGAGCTTCCGCCGCTCGATGCTCATGGTGTCCGGCATGACGAGGATGATTCTGTACCCCCTGGAGGCGGCCACAAAGGCCAGACCCACCCCGGTGTTGCCGCTCGTGGGTTCGATGATGACGCTCCCCCTGGTGATGAGACCCTTTTCCTCGGCGTCAACTATCATCGCCAGGGCGATTCGGTCCTTCACACTGCCCGCGGGGTTGAAGTATTCCAGCTTTGCCAGGAGCCGCCCCCGCAGCCCCTGTCCCTCGGCGTAGCCCCCCAATTCCAGAAGCGGCGTGTTTCCGATAAGGTCGGTCAGTTTCTGTGCGATTCTTGACATACGAACTCCTTTTTTGCTGTTAGTTCCTTCGCAAACCCATCGACCGCGTCCCGCACATAGTCGTAGGTCATACGAACCGCGATTCCCCGCTCCTCGAGCCTGCGCCGGGGGGCCTCGCCGATGCGCATGGCGATCACCCCGTCGCAGTCCGCAAGTGACGCGATGATGTTTTCGAGGGATTCCTCGCGCCCCAGGACGCTCTCCGCCGCGGGCCCGCAGTCCGCCTCTCCCCGGCAGAACCGGGCCACCCCCCGCTCCTCGGTGAACTCCGCCGCGCCCCCCCGGCAGTCGTAGATGTAGAACCTTTCGGCGTGACCGAAGTGCTGGTCCGTGATCATGCCGGTTTTTGACGCCGCGGCGATTCGGAGGGGCTTCCCCTGGGGGACAGGGGGCTCCGCGGGCCCCGCGCCCAGGGCGGGACAGCCGCGCCCGTTGAACTGCCAGGACAGGTCCTCGTCCAGGGGGCCGACCGCGTCGGAGCGGCACTGGCGGCAGTGGTACATCTGGGGCAGAATCCCCTCGCAGGACTTCCGCGCCGCCATGATTTCCCTGTTGCTCACCAGGGGGAGGTTCTCGAAGAGACTCCCCTTCACGGGGATGAGCTGCATGATGTTCGTCAGAACCGCCCCGGCGTCCT
>JAISTZ010000138.1 GCA_031272345.1 Spirochaetaceae bacterium
CACCCGCCCGCGCTGGGGCCGCCAGGGGAGCACCGCCAGGGTTCCGGCGTCGGGCACCAGGAAGAGGTCGCTCCGCCCGGTCTCCTTGAAGCCCCGCACGGACCCGGCGTCGAAGGATATGCCCGACTCAAAGGCGTGTTCCAGCTCCCCGGGCATGATGGAGATGCTCTTTACGGCCCCCAGTATATCTGTAAAAAAGAGTTTTACGAATTTTACGTCGTTCTCGTTAATGTATTGCAGGACAGTTTTTTCCGTATAGACCATTTTATTACCTCGGAAAAGATTGTAGCGAAGGGAGGGGGGCGAGTCAAGGGGGCGCGGAATCGGCTTGTATGCACTCGATAAACGCCGCTCCGTACTTTTCCAGCTTTACGTCCCCCACGCCGTTCACGTGGCGGAAGGCCTCCGGCGTGGCGGGGCGCTTGCGGCACATGTCCGTGAGGGTTGCGTCCGAAAAGATGATGTACGCCGGAACATGGGCTTCCTGGGCGAATCTGCGGCGCAGGGCCTTCAGCCGGGCCAGGAGCCCCTCGTCCACAGGGACTTCGGCGGCGGCCTGCACGGGCGGCGCGGGGGCGGGGCCTTCGGGGAGCATCATGGACAGGGGCCTTTTGCCCGCGATGATTTCCCGCGCCTTCGCCGTGAGACCCACCGTGGGGAATTCGCCCTCGGCAACAGCGAGAAAACCCTGCTCCACCAGATAATCCATGATGAGCCGCGCCTGGTGCGCGGAAGTGTCCTTCATGATGCCGTAGGTGCTCAGGGTGTTCCAGCGGTTGTCGAAGATTCTTTTTTCTTCGCTCCCCCGCAGAATGTTGATTATCGCGGTTTTGCCCACACTGCGCCCGCGCTGGTGGAGCCGGTACACACAGGACAGGATTTTCTGCGCCTCCACCGTGATGTCCCGGGCCTTGTAGTTCGTCAGACAGTGGGAACAGTTTCCGCAATAGCCCGGCGGGTTTTCCCCGAAATACCGCAGGATGTGCGCCCGGAGACAGTCGGTTCCCGTGCTGTAGAACGTCATAAGCTTGAGGAGCTCCAGCTGCCGGGCAATCTGCTCCTGGTCCGGCGCGTCGGCGCCGTCCCCGCTTCGCTCGATCAAAAACCTGTTGGTGTGCACGTCCTGGGGGCTGTAAAAGAGTACGCACTCGGCGGGGCTGCCGTCACGGCCCGCGCGGCCCGCTTCCTGGTAGTAGCTCTCGATATTTTTGGGCATGTTGTAGTGCACCACGAAGGCCACGTTGGACTTGTCAATCCCCATGCCGAAGGCGTTGGTGGCCACCATGACAGACTTCCGGTCGTTGATGAAGTCCTCCTGGTTTATGCGGCGCTCGCCGTCCTCCAGGCCCGCGTGGTAGCGGGCCGCCGGGAACCCCCTGGCGGCGAGGGCGGCGGCCACATCCTCCACGGTCCGCCTGGCGGAGCAATACACGATGCCGCTCTTGTCTTTTCTGGAATCGAGAAACTTCACCAGCGCGGCGAGTTTGTCCCTCGGCCGCTCCACGGCGAAGTAGAGATTCGGGCGGTCAAAGCCCGTGGTGACGCAGAAGGGGTCCCCCATGCCGAGGGACGCGATGATGTCCTCCCGCACCCTGCCGGTGGCCGTGGCGGTGAACGCGGCTGTGAGGGGCCCGCCCGGAAGCCCGGCGATAAAGTCCCGAATCTGCAAATAGCTGGGACGGAAATCGTGGCCCCAGTGGGACACGCAGTGGGCCTCGTCGACCACCACCAGGGGGATGGGCCGGGACAGGGTGATGCGGCGGGTCTCTTCTTTGCCCAGGCGCTCGGGGGCGACGTACAGGATGCGGCAGGCCCCGGAGATCGCGTCGTCCACGGCTGAGCGGTATTCTTCCGGGGAAAGGGAGCTGTTCAGACACGCCGCGGCCACGCCGGATTCGCGGAGGGCCTTGATTTGGTCATTCATCAGGGAGATGAGGGGTGAAATCACCACCGTGAGGCCCTCCAGGATGAGGGCGGGTATCTGGTAGCACAGGGATTTTCCCGTGCCCGTGGGCATGACGGCGAGCACGTTTTGCCCGGCGAGAATCGCGTCTATCACTTCCCGCTGGCCCGGCCGGAAGGCCTCGTAGCCGAAGCAGGTTTTCAGCGTCCCCAGGGGGTCCCGCTCCCCATGCCCGGCGTCATGTGCCGTTGTCACTGTTTGCGCGCCTCCTCCAGCGTTAGTAAAGCCGGTGGACGATTTGGTCGCCGTGGGCGCCTATCAGCTTGCCCACACGGGGGTCGACGATGAGGTCCATCGCCTCAAGGGGGATTGCCCCCAGGAGCACCTCTTTGGAATCGGGCAGCATCAGAGCTTCGTGGGTGTAATGGCGGTCTTTCCACCAGGTTTCTATCAGTCCCACGGTGGAACAATCGGTCCAGCCGCCGTCGGCAAGGTTCACCGTGTCGGTTCCCGTAACCTCGATCCCCAGTTTGGCGCGGGTCTCCTCGTTGATGACGAGGCACCACGCACCGGTGTCCACCACCGCGTCCAGGGTTACCTGCCGGATGTCAGACTCCGTGATGAGGCCTTTACGGGCCATCATCACATCCGTCCCGTTTTTTAGGGTTATGGTCGTATGGACTTCGTACATCATTACTCCTTACCCCCTATTCTACCACAGCCGCATAAAAAAACAAGGCCCGGCCCACGGAGATATATGGGTGCGCTATGTGCGAAAACACGAACGGCTCTGCTTACCCATGGGGGGACTCCGGCTGGGTCAGCACGGACTGGGGGATCCCGGCGGGTTGCCGGGGGCTTTCCGCTTTACTTGCCTTTTGCATCTTCTTCAAAAACCGTTATAATGTCATCCATGCCGGTTGACGGAAATAGTGAACATCTTGCATCCAGAATACGCCAGCTCGTGCCGCTGGAAATCTCTGCACCTGAAGCGGGAAGTGATCTTGCAGTGTACACCGCCTATCTTGAACGCCGGGAAGGGTGGCGGCAGCAGGCTATCGAATGGGCGCTTTCCCGGCTGCCTGCGAGCCTTGTCATGGATGACGGTGAAGTGTTCTTTACCCGCAGTTCTATACGGAACGCGCTGGCCCATGGTAAAGGCAGACTCAAACTTCTGACAATGCCATATATCGCGCAAATGTTGAAAACAGCCGTCATGTTCCACAGAGAAACCAGCGCTGAGTTCATTTTTTACAACTATGCTTACCCCTTTTATTTTGAAGGAGAATCTCATTATGCGATTATCGTGGTGAGAGAAGATTTTAACGGCAAAAGGTTTTATGACAATGAATTTGTTACAAAATTAAAAACGGCGGATGGGTTGGACTACTCCCAGGGTCAGCCTTCGGCGAGGCAGATGGCCTGTGCCCATCCTCCGCTGAAAAATATACTGCGAAACATTCTCAATGTCAACTAAAAAATTGCGTTTTCCCGGGGAATTCCCAGTAGATTATACTGGCTGTTGGGTTTTGGCGCAAGACTTTGCGGCAGGGTGCGGGCGGGGGAAAAAAACATTGTGTCCGCCTAAAAAATCTTCTGTCTAAAAATCTTCTTGACAAATTTCTTTCTTGGTATAAAATAATATACAGTGGAGGCGGGCCTCTTTGGAAGTTGCCGTCTTTTTTGTAAGCGAAATTCTACACAGGAGAAGCTCATGGGTACCAACGAAGACACAGAAAGCGCGTTAAAATCGCACAAGCTCACGTTCTGGGAAGCCGCCCTCATCATTGTGGGCGCGAACATTGGGTCAGGTATTTTGGGCCTGGCGTATTCAATCCGCAAGGCAGGCTGGCCGGTGCTTCTTATCTGGCTGGCGATTGCGGGGTTCTTCACGACGGTTTCCATGCTCTATGTGGCGGAAACGACTCTGCGGACAAGGAAAAACCTGCAACTGCCCGGCCTGGCGGAACGCTATGTTGGAAAACTGGGTTCCGTGCTGATCTTTATTTCAGTCGCCGCCAATTCCATCGGCTGTATGATCGCGTACACCAACGGCAGCGGCAACATCCTCAGCCAAGTCCTGGGTGTATCCAACCAGGTCGGCAGCCTGATCTTCACGGTACCGGCTGTTGTGGTCGTCTGGCTGGGCCTCAAGGCCACAGGTGTCGCGGAGAAATTCATCAGCACCGGCATGATCGTGCTGCTGGTCGTGATCATCGGGTTTTCCTTCCTGTCGGGCAAAGCCGATGTCGGCCGGGCAATCTATAGCAACTGGACCTTCGCGGTGCCGGTCTTTAACGTAGCGATTTTCTGTTACATCGCCCAATACGCGGTTCCGGAGCTTTCGCGAGGCCTGCGCCACGATGCGGCAAAACTGCCCAAATCCATCGTCACCGGTATGCTCATAACCGGCGTTTTGCTGGCCATGGTTCC
>JAISTZ010000075.1 GCA_031272345.1 Spirochaetaceae bacterium
AACAACACCATTCCGCATGTGAAACTCTTCTTTAAGAAAGCCGTCCGCCTGCGGGATTGAGGCCCCACCCGGCCCGGCGCACTTCCGTTAATGCGCCTAAACAGCATCCTCACTATGAATATATCCCGTTTCAAAGACCCTGTCAAGGGAATTTAGAAAAAAAATACATTTTTTTCACCTTGAATTTTTCCGCGCCCCCTGCTAGGCTCCCGGCATATCACTTTGGAGAAGCGCATCCGTGCGCGAGGAGGAATAATGACTGGAGGAACCGGAGGAATCATCCTGGCCTTTGTGCTCTACCTTGGGGCCATGATTTTTATCGGCTGGAGGTATCTCAAAAACAACGAGACCCCAACGGATTTCTTTTTGGGGGGACGAAAAGTCGGTCCCTGGATGACCGCCCTGAGCGCGGAGGCCTCGGACATGTCCGGCTGGCTCCTCATGGGTCTGCCCGGGGTGGCCTACCTCACGGGCATGAAGGAGGCCTTCTGGACCGCCGTGGGCCTCACCGCCGGCACCTACCTCAACTGGCTCATCGTGGCAAAGCGCCTGCGGAAATACACCATCCACAGCAACGACTCGATTACGATACCCGAATTTTTCACCAACCGGTTTAAGGACTCCTCAAGGGCCATCGCCCTGGTTTCGGTGATTTTCATCCTTATCTTCTTCACGATTTACACCGCCAGCGGTTTCGTGGCCTGCGCCAAGCTGTTCAACTCGGTCTTCGGACTCCCCTACACGGTCTCCCTCCTCCTGGGCATCGCGGTCATCCTGGCCTACACCCTCCTGGGGGGCTACCTGGCGGTCTGCGCCACGGACTTCGTCCAGGGGTCCCTCATGTTCGTCGCCCTGACCCTCACCGCTATCGTGATGATTTTCTCCCTGGGCGGGCCGGCTGAGGCGGCGCAAAGGGTGTCCGCCTTCGGCAGCCAGTTCCTGAACCCCTTCGTCTCCGGCCCGGAGGACAACTTCGGCCCCATGGCGATCGTGTCCGCCCTTGCCTGGGGACTGGGCTACTTCGGAATGCCCCACATCCTGGTGCGCTTCATGGGCATCAGGAGCAACCGGGAAATCACCCTGTCCAGGAGAATCGCCACCGTGTGGGTGGTGATCGCCTTCGTCGGGGCCCTCATGGTGGGGGCCTTCGCCAAGGCCTACCTCCTCCCGGAGACTCTCGCCTCCGGGGCAGAGGAAACGGTGTTCGTCCGGTCGATCTTAAAGATGTACCCCTCCTTCATCGCGGGACTCTTCCTCTGCGGGATCCTGGCCGCCGCCATGAGCACCGCGGACTCCCAGCTCCTCGTGGCGTCTTCCGCCTTTTCCAGGGACATCTTCAGCGGCTTCCTCAAAAAGGACGCCAGCGACAAAACCCTCCTCCTGGTGAGCCGCCTCACGGTCCTCGCCGTGGCGGCCATCGCCTTCGTGATCGCCCTCAACCCCGCAAGCTCGATCTTCGGCCTGGTGAGCTACGCCTGGGCCGGCTTCGGCGCGACCTTCGGGCCCCTGGTGCTCCTCTCCCTCTTCTGGAAGCGGACCACCCGGAACGGAGCCCTGGCGGGACTCATCGCCGGGGGCCTCACGGTGATTCTGTGGAAGCCCCTCAAGGGGGGCATCTTCGACCTCTACGAAATCGTGCCGGGCTTCGCGGTCTGCCTCGCGGTTGCGGTCGTGGTGAGTCTTGCCACCAGGAACGACCCGGCGGTGGAAGCCGAGTTCGATTCCTACGCGAAGCTGGAGGATTGATACCGCACGGGAGAAACCTATGGGCGAAGTCTATACAGAAATCACCATAAAAAACGTAAAGGACGATATTCTTGCCCAGGCTGGGGTCATCGGCCCAGATGAAGTCAGAAGGGTTACTGTCAAGGCGATGGCTGATACCGGCGCGTGGACTCTTGTTTTAACAGAAAACACCTGCAAGAAGCTGGGGCTCAAACCGATCGGGGCAAGCGCCGTTACCGTTGCCGGGGGCGACGAAAAGGATTGCCTCGAAACAGAAGCTGTGGAAGTCATCTGGAAAGACCGCTCAACCGTGTGCCGCCCCCTGGTGCTGTCCGGTGAAGACGATGAAATACTTGGCGCTATCCCCATGGAAGGGATGGATTTAATCGTGTGTCCCAAGAGACGGGAAGTCATCGGCGCCCACGGCGACAAGCCTGTGTATTTTGTCAAATAGCCGCCAGGAATCGTTCAACCTCGTCCTTGGCGGGCATGGCGGGGATGCCCCCCCGTTTTTGGATGCACAGGGCCGCGATCACCGAGCCGAAGAACACCGCGCCGCGCAACTGCCCCTCCGTTAAATCCGCGGGGGGGCGGCCCGCCTCAAGGAGCTTGCACAGGAATCCCCCCCAGAATGCGTCCCCGGCGCCGGTGGTGTCGGTCACGGGCACGTCGATGGCGGGCATGGAAACCCCGTGTTTCCGGGTAAAGGCCCCGGCGCCGTCCCTGCCCAGGGTTACGGCAACGCAGGAAACGCCCCGCCGGAAGAGGCTTTGCACCGCCCTGTCCCGGTCATCCTCTCCGGTAAGGAGGCCCAGTTCTTCCTCACTCACCTTTAGCACGTCGACCAGGTCCAGGACGCTCCCCATGACGGCGGCGGCGGTCCCCTCGTCCTTCCAGAGGGGGGGCCGGTAGTTCGGGTCGTAGGAGACGACCGCCCCGGCGGCCTTTGCCATGCGGAGGGCCGCAACCGTGGCGCTCCGGGCGGGCTCGTCCGTGAGGGAGAGGGAGCCGAAGTGGAAGATCCGGGTGGTTTCCAGGATGCTCCGGGACAGTTCCTCCGGCCTGAGCTGGGTGTCCGCCCCGGGCTTTCGGGCAAAGGAGAAACTCCGGTCACCCTCGTCGTTCAGGCTGACGAAGGCCAGGGTGGTGAAGCATGTTTCGTCCCTGATGAGGCCGGAGGTGTCGATGCCCCTGGCCGCCAGGGTGCGCTCCAGCAGGTCCCCGTGCATGTCTGCGCCCACCTTCCCGATGAAGGCCGTGCGCAGCCCCTGGGCGGACAGGACCGAGAGCACATTCGCCGGAGCCCCCCCGGGGTTTTGCTCAAAGAGATTCATGCCCTGGGCGCTCTTTCCCGCGGGGGTGAAGTCGATCAGCAGCTCCCCCAAAGCCGTAAGGTCATACATACAATGAAGGATACCACAAAAAGCGTCCGGGGGCAAGGGCGATTTTTTTTCCGCAAAACAGCTTGACTCTTTTTTTTCGCCCTGGTATAGTCAAAATTCACAGTTTGGAGGAACAAGCGTGGTCAGAATCAGACTAAAGAGATTTGGCACAAAGAAACGCCCCTTTTACCGCATCGTGGTGCAGGACATCCGCAAGCCCAGGGACGGCGCAACTCTAGAAGAAATCGGCATTTATCACCCCATAGAGGTGGAGGATAAGCAGATCGCCTTTAACGAGGAACGCGCCCGGTACTGGCTCAGCGTGGGGGCCCAGCCCTCAGAGACGGTGCACAAGCTTTTCAACAAGAAGGGCGTCACCCTGGACCGGAAGGGACAGGCGCAATGAGCAGGGACCTGGTAGAGTACATCGCAAAGTCCCTGGTAGATACCCCCGAAGCCGTGTCGGTGGCCGAGGCGGAGGGCGAGCGGTCAACGGTGCTGGAGCTCCGGGTCGCGGAAGGCGACATCGGCAAGGTCATCGGCAAATACGGGCGCATCGCCAAGGCCATACGCACGGTGTTGAGCGCTTCCAAAAGCAGGTCGGGCGCGAGGTATTCCCTCGAAATCCTGGAATAATGGAGCGCCTTGTCGTGGGGATTGTCCGGTCGCCCCATGGGCTTTCGGGCACGTTCAAATTTGCCAGCGCCTCCGGGGAATACGGCCACTTCGCCGGGTTGACGGAGGTTGTGCTCAGGGGCAGGCAGGGCGAGCGGTCCTATCCGGTTGAACGGGTGGCCCCTTCGGCCTCCTTGCCCTTGATGAAGCTCCGGGGGGTCGATTCCCCCGAGCAGGCAAAACTTCTTTCGGGAAGCGAGATTCTCGTTCCCCGGGAGCAAGCTTGCCCTTTAAAAGAGGGCGAATACTACGTGGAGGACCTCAAAGGCTGCGTCCTGGTTCACCACGGGGGGGGCGGCGCCGTGGAAGCGGGGGTCATCACCGCCGTGATTCAGGGGGGGGGCGGCAGTCTGCTGGAGGTTGCCGTCAACAGGGGCGCTTCCGGCAGGGCGGGGGAGGCCGTGTTCGTTCCCTTCAACAGGGAATTCATCGGCGACGTAGACCTGGCCGCCCGGCGGGTAGAGCTTAAACACACCTGGATTCTTGAATGAACTTCCAGGTGCTCACCCTGTTTCCGGAGATACCCCGGGCTTATTTTGAAAGCTCGATTATGGCCAGGGCGGTTGAACGGGGCATCGTCTCCTTCAACCTGGTGAATATCCGGGATTTTGCGTTGGATAAACACAAAACCTGCGACGACAGCCCCTACGGCGGGGGCGCGGGCATGTTGATGCTCCCGGAGCCCCTGGACAGGGCCCTGGCGGCCTGCGGGGCGGAACACAAGCGGGTGATCTACGTCACCCCTTCGGGGACGCCCTTTTCCCAGGACCTGGCCCGGTCCCTGTGCGCGGAGGAGGAGCTCCTCTTCCTCTGCGGCAGGTACGAGGGCATCGACGAGCGGATCGTCAGCCTGTGGGTGGACGACGAGATCTCCATCGGCGACTACGTGGTGTCCTCCGGTGAGGTGGCGGCCCTCGTGGTGATCGACGCGGTGTACCGCCTCATCGACGGGGTGATTTCCGGGGAGTCCCTTGCGGAAGAAAGCTTCACCGGCGGTCTTCTGGAATACCCCCAGTATACCCGGCCCGAGGAATTCAGGGGGTTGCGGGCGCCGGAGGCGTTGCTTTCGGGGCACCACGAGAACATACGGAAGTGGCGGTTGCGGATGCGCCTGGCGCGGACCCTTGACCGCCGTCCGGATTTAATAGAAAAAGCGCGCCGAAACGGTCTTTTAACCGCCGAGGCGCAGAACATGATCGAGGAGTTGCGCAATGGATTTGATTAGAACGATTGAAAACGCCCAAAAAAAAGAGGGCGACCTGGGTTTCAAGGTTGGAGACACGGTTAAGGTCCATTTTAAAATCATAGAGGGAAAGACCGAGCGCATCCAGGTGTACGAGGGTCTGGTGCTGTGCTTCAAAAACAGCGGGTCCCGGCGCACCTTCACGGTGCGGAAGAATTCCTACGGGGTCGGTGTGGAGCGGATCTTCCCGGTCCATTCCCCGCGGATCGCCCGGGTGGAGCGCGTAAGGCCCGGCAAGGTGCGCCGCGCCAAGCTCTACTACATCCGCGGCAAGGTCGGCAAGGCCGCAAAGATCAAGGAATTGATCGTAAAGCGCTCGGACGCCAAGGCGCAAAACCAGTAAACCGCGCGGCTACTTCAGCACATCGACGCCGTACTT
>JAISTZ010000105.1 GCA_031272345.1 Spirochaetaceae bacterium
GTCACGGGCTTTGTGGGCGCCAAGGGCAGCGAGCGCCCCCGGTCCATCTCGGCTGACGAAGCCAAGACTCTCCTGCAAAAAACAGGGGAAATCAAGGGAGAAAAAACCGCCCGGGTCAAGCAGTCCTTCTCCGCGGGCGAGCAGGTCAAGATCATCGAGGGCGCCTTTGCGTCTTTCACGGGCACCATCGAGGAAGTCAACCTGGAAAAAAACAAGCTCCGGGTCACCGTGGGCATCTTCGGCCGGGCCACGCCGGTAGAAGTGGATCTATTGCAGGTGGAGAAAGTCTAGCCGCGTCGCGGCGTTTCCCGGCCTGTTTTGGGAGGAGGGCGGCTGAGGTCTCCCTCCGCTAGACAGGGTTCACGCTTCCCCCAAGGGGCGGGCCCTGTTATACCAAATATAAGGAGAAAGCAATGGCAAAGAAAAAGATTGCCGCCGTCATCAAGCTGCAATGCCCCGCCGGCAAGGCAACCCCCGCGCCGCCCGTGGGCCCGGCCCTGGGCCCCCACGGGGTAAGCGCCCCCCAGTTTGTGCAGCAGTTCAATGACCGCACAAAGTCCATGGAACCGGGTCTCATCATCCCGGTGGTCATCACGGTATACCAGGACAAGTCCTACACCTTCATCCTCAAGACCCCCCCGGCGGCGGTCCTCATCAAGAAGGCCCTGGGGCTGGAAAAGGGCGCGGCGAACCCCCTGCAAGACAAGGCCGGAAAACTCACCAGGGCGGCCCTGGAGGACATTGCCAAGACCAAGCTGCCCGACCTCAACGCCAACGACCTTGAGGCGGCAAAGAAGATAATCGCCGGTACTGCCCGGAGCATGGGCGTAGAGGTGGAGGCGTAACATGGCAGGAAAAAACTACAAAAACGCGCTCGCAAAAATCGAAACCGCAAAGACCTACACCCTCGCCGAGGCCTGCGGTCTGGTAAAAACCCTGGCCTTCGCCAAGTTCGACGAAACCGTGGAGGCCCACGTGAACCTGCGGCTGGGAAAGAGTCAGACCGTCCGGGACACCCTGGTGTTCCCCCACCAGTTCAAGGAAGAAAAAAGGGTCCTCGTGTTCTGCAAGGAGGACCGGGTAAAGGAGGCCCTGGACGCGGGCGCAACCTGGGCCGGTTCGGATGAATACGTGGAAAAAATAAAGGGCGGCTGGCTCGATTTCGACGTGGCCGTGGCCACCCCGGACATGATGAAGGATGTCGGACGCCTGGGGATGGTCCTGGGGCGCAAGGGCCTCATGCCCAACCCCAAGACCGGCACGGTCACCAACGACATCGTCCAGGCTATCGGGGAGCTCAAGAAGGGCCGCACCGAATACCGGGCGGACAAGGGCGGGGTGGTGCACATCGCCGTGGGCAAGGTCTCCATGGATCCCGCCCAGGTGGCGGAAAACGTGTCCGCCCTCATGGGGGAGATAAACCGCAAGAAACCCGCGGACGCAAAGGGCGCCTTCGTGCAGTCCCTTTCGGTCAGTTCCACCATGGGGCCCGGCGTATGGGTCAGCTACAAGGAAGGTGAATAATGGCAATCAGAACAAAAGAGCTCAAGCAGGCAAAAATCGAAGCCGTCGCAACGGCCCGGGCCCTCTTCGAGGGGTATAACGATTACATCTTCGCCGATTACCGGGGGCTCACGGTGGAGCAGATCACCGGCCTGCGCCGCCTCCTCCGGGCAAAGGAAAGCGCCTTCAAGGTCGTAAAGAACAACTTTGCCAGGATCGCCTTCTCGGAGATGAAGATCGACGGGGTGTCCGATTTCCTCGTGGGCCCCACGGCGGTCGCCCTGGCAAAGGACGACACCAACGACGTGGCCAAGATACTCTACGACTTCGCCAAGGAAGCGCCGGCCCTGCAAATCAAGGGGGGCTACATTTCCGCCGAGTTGTACGACCCCAAGAAGCTCGAGGCCTTCTCGAAGCTTCCGGGCAAAAAGCAGCTCATCGCCATGCTCATGGCGGCGATCAACGGGCCGGCCCAAAAGCTGGCCGCGACCCTCCAGGCCTATGTGGACAAAAAGCAGGCCGAAGAAGCGGGGGCGGCATAGGACACGGGCGTCCTCCGGCCTCAGGGCCGCCGGCGCTTAACACCGCGCACTCAGGCTTCGGCGCTGCCGTCCTGCGGGCGCGGATACACCGGATACGCAGGTGTCCGGAACATACGTTTTTAAGGAGATAATAATGGCAGCTCTCACAACAGAACAAATTCTTGACGCGATCGCATCAATGACCGTGCTCGAGGCATCGGAACTGGTCAAGGCCATGGAAGAAAAATTCGGCGTAACCGCGGCGGTGCAGGTGGCGGCGGGTCCCGCGGCGGGCGGAGCGGCCCCGGCGGAAGCTGAAGAAAAGACCGAATTCGACGTCATCCTGGAAAGCGCCGGGAGCAACAAGATCGGCGTCATCAAGGTGGTGCGCACCATCACCAGCCTGGGCCTCAAGGAAGCGAAGGACCTGGTGGAGGCCGCGCCCAAGCCCCTCAAGGAGGGGGTTTCCAAGGCCGACGCTGAGAAGATCAAGAAAGAGGTTGAAGAAGCGGGCGGTACCGTCAAGATTGCATAGGGCCGCGCTTTGGGCCTGTCCGGAAATCTCCGGGCAGGTCCGGGTTTATTTTACAGGGAGGCTTTGATGTTTGCAAAGAGCTGGACGATACGTCGGCAATATATCGGCAAGAACATCCAGAATTTTATGGACTTGCCCAACCTTATTGATATTCAGCTTTCTTCCTACGAAGTGTTTCTCCAGCGGGCAAGGCTGGCCCGGGGGGAGCCCCTTTTAAAGCAGGGACTCCACGACGTGTTCCTTTCCACGTTCCCCATCGAGAGTCCCAACGGGGACATGATGCTCGAATACGAATACTACGAACTCGACGAGTCAAACATAAAATTTACCGAGCTTGAGTGCAAGCAGAAGGGCCAGACCTATTCCATCCCCCTCAAGGCGCGGATAAACCTGGTCTTTCAAACCACCGGAGAAATCCGCCAGAAGGACATCTACATGGGGGACATCCCCCTCATGACCGACCGGGGCACCTTCATCATCAACGGGGCGGAGCGGGTGGTGGTGTCCCAGATACACCGGTCCCCGGGGGTCATCTTCAGCCACGAGAAGGGGATTTATTCAAGCAGAATCATCCCCTACCGGGGAAGCTGGCTCGAGTTCGAGATAGACCAAAAGAAGGAGCTCATCTTTGCCAAGATCGACCGCAAGAAGCGGATTCTGGGCACGGTGTTCCTCCGGGCCCTGGGGTACGGCACCAGGGAAGAAATCATCAACTGTTTCTACCAGGTTGAGGACGTCAAACTTACGGAAAACCGGAGCGCCAGGGAAAACCTGGTGAACCGGGTCCTGGCCGCCGGGGTGGTCGTGGCCGACAAAGAAACCGGGGAAGAAAAGAAACTCTACCGGGCCGGCGAAAAGCTCCACCCCCACATCATCGACGAGCTCCTCGCCCTGAAGGTCAAGAAGCTCTCGGTGATTAAATTCGACGGGGAGAATTCCCTGGATTCCCAGATGCTCATCAACTGCTTTGAGCGGGAGGAAATACTCTTTTCCAGGGAGAACCAGGCCCTGGACGAGCCCACAAAAGAGGACGCCCTGGCCGCGGTGTACCGGGTGCTCCTGCCCGGTGAACCTATCACGGCGGAGAGCGCGGAGAAAGAACTGAACGCCATGTTCTTCTCCCTCCGGCGGTACGACCTGGGCAGGGTAGGGCGGTACAAGCTCAACAAGAAATTCGACTACGCCGTCCCCGTGGAGGAGCACACCCTCGTCAAAGATGACATCATCGCCACCATGAAATTCCTTATCAAGGTCTTCATCGGGAGCGAGAACATCGACGACATCGACCACCTGGGGAACCGCCGGATCCGCTCGGTGGGGGAACTCATGACCAATCAGCTCAAGACGGCCTTCACCAGGATGGACCGGATCGCCAAGGAGCGGATGGGCAACAAGGAAACGGACACCATGAAGCCCCAGGACCTTGTCTCGATCAAGCCCATCACCGCGTCCATCAAGGAATTTTTCGGCTCAAGCCAGCTCTCCCAGTTCATGGACCAGGTGAACCCCCTGGCGGAGCTCACCCACAAGCGCCGGCTGAACGCCCTGGGCCCCGGGGGTCTCTCCAGGGACCGGGCGGGCTTCGAGGTGCGGGACGTGCACTACACCCACTACGGCAGGATGTGCCCCATCGAGACCCCCGAGGGGCCGAACATCGGGCTCATCGTGTCCCTGGCTATCTACACCAGAGTCAACGAATACGGCTTCCTGGAGGCCCCCTACCGCAAGATAGAGAAGGGCAAGGCGATCGACAAGGTCGAATACCTTTCGGCCATGGACGAGGACAAATACTACATCGGCCAGGTGTCGGTCAACATGAACCCCGACGGCACCTTCGCGTCGGACCAGATTTCCTGCCGCCGCCATGGGGACTACACCACCAGGAGCCCCAGGGACGTGCAGTACATGGACGTGTCACCCAAGCAGATAATCTCCGTGTCCGCCGCGCTGATCCCCTTCCTGGAGCACGACGACGCGAACCGGGCCCTCATGGGCAGCAACATGCAGCGCCAGGCGGTGCCCCTCCTCTTCCCGGAGCCCCCCTTCGTGGGAACCGGCATGGAGGCCAAGTGCGCCTACGATTCCGGGGTCCTCGTCAAGGCCAAACGGGCAGGGGAGGTCACGGAGGTGACCGCGTCCCTCATCACCGTGCGGGCCGGGGACGGAACCGACGACGAATACCAGCTCATGAAATACCAGCGGACCAACCAGGACACCTGTTACCACCAGCGGCCCGTGGTGGAGGCGGGGGACAAGGTAAAAGCCGGGCAGGTGCTGGCGGACGGCCCCGCCACGTTCAACGGGGAGCTGGCCCTGGGGAGGAACATCCTGGTGGGCTTCGTGCCCTGGAACGGCTACAACTACGAAGACGCCATCCTGATTTCCCAGTCCGTGGTCAAGGATGATATGTTCACGTCGATTCACATCAAGGAATTCATGACCGAGGTGCGGGAAACCAAGCTCGGTCCCGAAAAAATCACCAGGGACATCCCCAACACCAGCGAGAAAAACCTCGACAACCTGGACGCCGAGGGAATCATCCGAATCGGCGCGAAGGTGCGCTCCGGGGACATCCTGGTGGGCAAAACCACCCCCAAGAGCGAAACCGAGACCACCCCGGAGTTCAAGTTGCTCAATTCGATCTTCGGGGAGAAGGCCAAGGAGGTGCGGGACACCTCCCTCAGGGTGCCCCACGGTGTCGACGGCACGGTGATCGACCTCCAGCGGCTCTCCCGCTCCGAGGGGAACGACCACCTCAATCCCGGGGTGGACGAGGTGGTCAAGGTCCTCATCGCCACCAAGCGCAAGCTCCGGGAGGGTGACAAAATGGCGGGCCGCCACGGGAACAAGGGCATCGTTGCCCGGATTCTCCCGGTGGAAGACATGCCCTACCTGGAAGACGGCACCCCCCTGGACATCTGCCTGAACCCCCTGGGGGTCCCTTCGCGGATGAACATCGGGCAAATCATGGAGAGCGAGCTTGGGCTCGCGGGCAAATTCCTCAACCAGTGGTACGAGGCGCCGGTGTTCCAGTCCCCCACCAACGAGCAGATTCAGCAAAAGCTCAAAGAAGCCGGGTTCAGCGAGAGCTCCAAGGCCAGGCTCAGGGACGGGCGCACCGGGGAACCCTTCAAGAACGACGTGTTCGTGGGGGTCATCTATTTTATGAAGCTCCATCACCTGGTGGACGACACGATGCACGCCCGGTCCACGGGGCCCTATTCCCTGGTGACCCAGCAGCCCCTGGGCGGCAAGGCCCAGTT
>JAISTZ010000019.1 GCA_031272345.1 Spirochaetaceae bacterium
GACCTCTACAGCCAGCTCGCCGCCCGGTACGAAAAAGCCGTGGACTTCGACGACGCGGGGTCGGTCACGATTCTGGCGGTCACCACCATGCCCGGGGACGACGTGACTCACCCCGTGCCGGACAACACGGGGTACATCACCGAGGGCCAGTTCTACCTCAAGGGCGGGCGCATCGAGCCCTTCGGCAGCCTCTCCCGGCTCAAGCAGAACGTGAACGGCAAGACCCGGGACGACCACCGGGCCCTCATGGACGGCATGATCCGGCTCTATGCGTCCTACAAGGACACCCTGGAGAAAAAATCCATGGGCTTCATGATGAGCGAGTGGGACGGGAAGCTCCTCAAATACGGCGAAATGTTCGAGCGGGAGATGATGGACCTTTCGGTGAACATCCCCCTGGAGGCCGCCCTGGACAAGGGGTGGGCAATCCTGGCGGACTGCTTCAACAGCGAGGAAACGGGCATGAAATCTGACCTGCTCACGGCCTACTGGCCCAAAAAGGTCTAAGCGTTTTGTAAGGAAGCAACCGTGGCAACGATTAAGTTGACAAAAAATGAGCTGAAAAGCCAAAAAGACAGCCTCAAGCGGTTTCAGCGCTACCTGCCCACCCTGACGCTCAAGAAACAGCAGTTGCAGACGGAAATCCGCGCCATAGAGGCCCACGCGCGGGAGGTCCGCGCCCGGCGGGAGTCCCTGGAGAAGGAATTCACCGCCTGGATCGCCGTGTTCGGCGAGCGGGAGGCCTTCAAGCCGGAGATGGTGCGGGTGTCGAACATACGGAAGGGCGTGGGGAACATCGCCGGTGTGGGGATTCCCGTGTACCAGGGGGCGGACTTTACCCGGGGGGACTACGACCTCTACGCCACGCCCCTGTGGATAGACCTGGCGGCTGACCGCATGGAAGAGGTGCTTTCCCTGGATTTGGAGGCCTCGGTGCTGGACGAGCAGGTGCGGCTCCTGGCGCGGGAACTGCGGGTCACCACCCAGCGGGTCAATCTTTTTGAAAAGGTCAAAATCCCGGAGACCAGGGAAAACATCAAGAAGATAACCGTATACCTGGGGGACCAGCAGGTGGCGGCGGTTGTGCGGGGCAAAATCTCCAAGCGCAGCCTCGTGGAGGCGACAGCATGAACACTCACCCGACGAATGAAATGAGGAGGTTCCCCTCGTGAACACTCACCCGACGAATGAAATGAGGAGGTTCCCCTCGTGATTGTACCGATGAAAAAGGTCTCCGTGGTGGCGCTGAACAGCAAGCGCCGGGAGGCGGTCAAGACCCTGCGGTCCCTGGGACTCCTTCACCTGGAGGCCCTCACCGGGCGGGGGGAGGAGCTCTCAAAACTCCGTTCCCTCCACTCGGCGGCGGAGACGGCCTATTCAATACTCGAGGAATTCAAGGCGCCCAAGAACGCCGGGGCGGGCTTCCGCCTTACGGACGGGCAGCTTCAAACAAAGGTCGACGGCATCATCGCCAAGGGGGAACGCAAAAAGGCCTGCTACGAGGCGATCGCCCAGGCCGCGGCGGAACTGGAGCGGTTCTCCAAGTGGGGGGACCTCGACCCGGAGGACTTCTCCTACCTGGCCGGCCGGGGGGTCTACCTCTCCCTCTACGAAATTCCCGCCGACGCCTATGCCGCCCTGCCTGAAAGCCTCACCACCATCCGCATCGGCGGGGACAAGTCCCAGACGCGGTTCCTCCTGGTGGGGGGCGGAACCCGGCAGCGTCCCCGGGAAATGCCCCCGGAGGCGGTCTCCGTGGCCGACCCCAGGGCGTCCATCACGGGACTCAACAGGGAAATCGACGGCCTCAAAAAGGAAATCGCGGACATCGAGGGGGCCCTCAAATCGGAGGCCTCCTACAGGGGCGAAATCGCCTCATACCGCAAGCGCCTTGCCGGTGACATCGAATTCGAGACGGTCTGCACGGGCATGGGGGACAACGCCGCCGAGGGCGGAAACCCCGCGGCCCTGGCGTGGCTTTCGGGATTCGTCCCGGCAGAGGACGTGGGCGCAATCAAAGACGCCGCCGCAAGGGAACACTGGGCCCTTGCCGTGCGGGATCCCTCGGAGGACGACCCGGTTCCCACCAAACTCAAGAATAACAGGCTTGTCAGCCTGATCTATCCCCTCACGGACTTTCTGGAGACCGTGCCGGGGTACACGGAATTCGACATTTCCGGCTGGTTCCTGCTGTTTTTCTGCGTGTTCTTCGGGATGATCTTCGGGGACGCGGGCTACGGGGTCCTCCTCACGGCGATCGCCGGCGGGGGAATCATCCAGGCGGTGTCCAAGGGCAAAAAAGCGCCCCCGGTGCTCAAGATGCTCATGCTCCTCTCCCTGGCAACCGTTGCCTGGGGGACGGTCACGTGCACCTGGTTCGGAATCCCCACGGAGGCCCTTCCGGCCTTCCTGCGGGCGGTGTCCGTAAAAGCCCTCTCCAACGCCACGGCGGCGCTTTCCCCGGACATGAACACCTGGGTCAAACAGAATCTGCAAATTTTCTGCTTCGTCCTGGCGCTCTTGCAGCTTTCAATCGCCCACATCAAGTGCATCGTCCGGAGCGTGTCCCAGCGGAACCTCAAGGTCTTCGGGGACCTGGGGCAGCTCCTCATGCTTATCGGCATGTTCAACGTGGTCCTGGTGTTCGTGGTCAGCAAGACCCGGTTCGCCCTGAGCCCGGTGTGCCTGGGCATGGTGGCGGGGGGATTCGTCCTGAGTTTCGTCTTTGCGAACTATGCGGGGAACATCCTCCAGTCGATTTTGGAGAGCTGCAAGAACATCATCTCGGTGCTCCTGGGGGTGATCAACGTGTTCTCGGACATCGTGTCCTACATCAGGCTGTGGGCCGTGGGCCTTGCGGGAAGCGCTATTTCCTCCACAATCAACCAGATGGCCGGGCCGACCCTGGGGGGCTTCCTGATTTTCCTGGGGATTCTGCTCCTGGTCTTCGGCCACGGGCTCAATATTTTCCTGAACGTGCTTTCCGTGCTGGTCCACGGGGTCAGGCTGAACACCCTGGAATTTTCCAGTCACCTCGGCATGGCCTGGTCGGGCATCGCGTACCGGCCCTTCAGGGAGGGGGAAACCGCCCAAAGCTGAAACCTCCGGCGGTTTTCCGCGTAAACTTGGCGCAATGAATTTTGCATAGATATAGGAGTTTTGTATGGAAATTTTTTTTGGACAGTTAGGCGCAGCCTGTGTACTCGGCATTGCCGCCCTGGGTTCGGCAGTGGGAATCAGCGTTGCGGGACCCGCGGCAATCGGCGCGTGGAAACGGTGCTACCTCAACAATAAACCGGCCCCGTTCATCCTGACCGTGTTCGCCGGCGCGCCCCTCACCCAGACGATCTACGGCTTTCTGACCATGCAGACGATGAAGGCCTCCAGCGCCAACGGGGGCTTCCTCCTGGGCCTGGGCATCGCCAGCGGCCTGGGCATCGCCTTCTCGGCGATCGCCCAGGGCAAGGCCGGCGCCGCGGGCAGCGACGCCCTGGGAGAAACCGGCAAGGGGTTCGCCCAGTACCTGATGGTCGTGGGGCTCTGTGAAACCATCGCCCTCTTCGTGATGGTCTTCTCGATGGTCGTCGTCTAGGCAGGATTTGCGGCAGGTCATCCTCAAGGGGCGCGGCTCCGCTGAAACCCTGTGTATCGGCGGCGGCGCCCCCGTGTCAATTCAAACCATGTGGAAGGAGGGCATCGTCCCCGTCCTTGGGGACGGGCGTGTCCTGGCCGCTCTTTTGAACCGGATAGAACAACTCCGGGACCTGGGGTGCGGCATCCTCCGGTTCGCCGTGCCCGACGAAGCAAGCGCCGACGCCCTCAGACTCATCGCGGAGCGCTCGGTCCTCCCCCTGGTGGCGGACATCCACTTCGACTACAGGCTTGCCCTCAGGGTTCTTCAGGGTGACAGCAGGGTCGCCAAGGTGCGGATAAACCCCGGCAATATCGGCAGCAAGGAGCGGGTGCGCCGGGTGGCTGACGCCTGCGCCGCCAGGGGCGTCCCCATCCGCATCGGGGTGAACACGGGCAGCTTCCCCAGGGACATCGCGTCCAGGGTCGCATCCGGGCGCCTGAGCCGGGCGGAGGGGCTCTCGGAAACGGCCCTGCGGGAGGCCGCCGTGCTCGAAGACCTGGGGTTCACTGCGATCGTTGTGTCCATGAAGTCAACCTCCGTGGAGGAGACGATCGCCGCAAACGAGGCCTTCGCCGCCAAAAGCGGCATCCCCCTCCACATCGGCGTCACCGAGGCGGGCCCCCTCATCGGGGGGGTGGTCAAGAACACCCTGGCAATCAGCCGCCTCCTTGGGGAACACATCGGCGCAACCGTGCGGGTGAGCCTGTCCTCCTCCCCGGAGAACGAGGTGATCGCCGCCGGGGAAATTCTCCGGGAATGCGGCCTCCGGAAAGGGGGTGTGCGGATAATCTCCTGCCCCCGGTGCGGCAGGGAGGGCTTCGACGTGCGCTCCTTCGTGGAAAAGCACGAGGCCGCCCTGCTTTCGTGCAAGAAGGACGCCCTGGTCGCCGTGATGGGCTGCGAGGTGAACGGCCCCGGGGAGGCCGCCCACGCGGACCTGGGAATCACCGGCGCCGGGGACGGGGCGGTTATTTTTAAACACGGAAAGATTGTGCGAAGGGTGCGCTCCGAATGTGCCGATAAGGAATTCATGGAGGAATTGGAATCCCTTTGAACAGAAAACTCGTTTTTTTCCCCCTCGTTGCGGCCCTCTCCTTCAGCCTTTCCGCGGCCCCGGGGATCGCCACCGGTGAACAGGCCTCCTGGCGCATCCTGGAGAGGGCCATGGTCGCCTTTGATTCCGGCAAATACGGCGCGGCCCTGGCCCTGGCGGAACAGGCCAGGGAGCAGAAGCGGATCAACTACGAGGGCTATGCCCAGACCCTGACCCGGGCGATGATTCCCCAGGAGGTGCAGCGCGCCGGGGACGACATCCCCGCGGTGATCGCCGTGCTCGAATCCCGGCAGGACCGGGAGGCCCTCAGAATCATCACCTTTTACGCGGAAGCCAAGGGGGTCGGCTTTTTTGACCGCCGGGTCACCGGGATGATCGACTTCCTCAGACAGAGCAGCGTGTTCCCCGAGGCGGACCTGCTGATCGGCAGGGTCTACCGGCACGAGGGGGAACTGGACCTGGCGAAGCAGTATTGCCTCCGGGCCTGGGAGCAGTCCTTCGCCCTGGACGTCCCGGACCAAAAATACGACATCCTCTATCAGCTTGCGGACCTGGCGGAGATTACCGGGGACGAGGAGCTCCTGGAGCAGTCCCTCCTCCTGGTTTTGGCGGAGGACCCCTACTTCAACGACGCGGCGGGCGCGGTGGAGGGGGCCGAGGGGGGGGCTTCGTTTTACGATTCCCTCAGAAACGCCCTGGGGCGTAACTATTCGGTCGACAGAATCTTTGAGATGTACCGGGTGGATTCCTACCGGTCCCTGGAGGCCTACGCGGGGCTCTCGCGGCTCTACCGGGACAGGGGCGATAACGGCAGGTTCCTCAAGACGGCGATTCTGGGGTCCCTCTCCGCGTTCACCCGGATGTACGAGGTCCTCACCGCGCGGAATGTGGATTATTCCTACCGGGGGGTGGGCGACTTTTTCACCCGGGCCCTCAGGTACCGGGACGTGACCGACTGGTCCCTGGAACATCCCGTGTGGGGGTGCTTCAATTACCTCTCGGAGGCCGCGGAACGGAATTCCCTGGGGGGCTTCGCCGGGGAGATAGACGCCCTCCTGGAGGCTTTTTCGCCCGACAGGGCCGTGGGGGACACGGCGCGGGTAAGGGCTGAAAGCCGGGGCGGGGTCATGTAAATTTTTCGCGCCCCCTTCACGGGGCAACAAAGCGGGTATTCTGCACCATGTATGACTTGTTAAACGACGCTATGTTTGAAAAATTCCGTTCAATCATATACAACGAAAGTTTTATCACCTTTTCAGAAACCAACAGGCCCGTCCTGGAAAGCCGCCTCCGGGACCAGATGCGGGAAAAAAAACTTGACTCCCTGGAGGACTACCTGACCCTGATACTGGGCGACAGGAAGGAAATGCGGGACTTCCTCGATGCGGTCACCACAAATTTGACGCGGTTTTTCCGGAATCAGGCCCATTTCGACGCCCTGGTGCATTATGTCGTTCCGGCCGTGCTGGAGGAAAAGCGGAAAACCGGCGGGGCCCTCTTCCGGGTGTGGAGCGCGGGCTGTTCCACCGGGGAGGAGCCCTACACGATCGCCATGATCCTGCGGGACCTCCTGCCCCCGTCCTTCAACTTCGAGGTGGTGGCGTCGGACCTGTCCCTCAAGTCCATCATGGCGGCCCAGGCCGGGTTCTACCCCGCCTCCAGGATTACGGGGGTGCCGGAGAACTACCTGCGCCGGTTCTTCATCAAGACCGCCGGGGGCTACCAGGTGACGGAGGACCTGAGAAAGCGGATCCGCTTCGACTACCACAACCTGAGCCACGATTCCGGCCTGCGGGGCATGGACGTTGTGTTTTGCCGGAACGTGCTGATTTATTTTGACCAGGCCAGTCAGGAGGTGGTGGTGAACCGGTTTTGGGACTCCATGTCGGCAAGGTCATTCCTGTTCATAGGACATTCGGAGTCACTCTTTGGGATGAAGACGAAGTTTCAATTTGTGCGGACCCAATGGGCGACCCTGTATGCAAAAACAGTGTAGGGAGTTTTCATGGATTCAATAAACGTGTTGATTGTTGACGATTCCGCCCTGATGCGGAATTTGATCGGGCGGATTATCGAGGCCGCGCCGGGGCTCAGCCTGGCGGACCGGGCCATGAACGGCAGATTCGCCCTGGAGAAAATCCCCCGGTGCGACCCGGACGTGATCGTCCTGGACATCGAGATGCCCGAGATGGACGGGCTGCAATTCCTCCGGGAGCGCAGGAAGCGCCGCATCGACATCCCGGTGATCATGCTTTCGGGCAGGGCTGAACAGGGCGCGACAATCACCATGCAATGCCTGGAGCTGGGGGCAAGTGATTTTATCACCAAGCCCGGCGCGGGGGACGGCGGGGGGCTCTCCTCCGTGTCGTCCCGTCTTGTGGAGCTCCTCCTCTCCTACGGGGGGCAATACG
>JAISTZ010000103.1 GCA_031272345.1 Spirochaetaceae bacterium
CCTGGACTCCAAGACGGCGCGGGAGATTCTTGAAATCATGGTGTCCCTGAACAAGAGCGCGGGGACCACCTTCATCTTCTCTACCCACGACCATTTGGTGATGGACTACGCCCGCCGCCTCCTCTCCCTGCGGGACGGGCGGATCGAAAAAGACGAGGCGCGATGATGGCGGGTTCTTTTGAAAGGGCGGCGGCCCTGAAACGCATGGCCTTCCGCAACCTGGCCCGGCATAAGGTGAAGAGCGCCCTCACGATCACGGCGGTGGCGGTGAGCGTGTGCGTGTACATCTTCGTGGACGGCTGGCTCGTGGGCATGAACATCGATTCCAGGCGGAACATCGTCTCCTACGAGACCGGCGCGGCAAAGGTGCAAACCAAGCTCTACTTTGAAAAACTCGAAGACCTCCCCATGTACGAGAGCTTCCCGGACTGGAGGATCTACGCGGAGGCCCTCTCCCGGGCCGGGTACGACTCGGCCCCCAGGTTCGTGTTCACCGGCACGATCGACTCCGAGACGGGCTCCGCGCCCATAGAGTTCACCGCGGTGGACCCGGCCCTGGACGGGCGCCTCTTCCGCTACGGCTCAGGGCTGGAATCCGGGAGGAACATCCGCGCCGGGGCCTTCGAGGTGATTCTGGGGAGCATGGCCGCGGACAAACTCAAGGTGGGGCTCCCCCAGCGGCCCACGAAGAACGACCTGGAGGACGACATTATCCCGTCCGTCCCGGCGGCGGAGCAGGACTTCGTGCGGGGTCTCTACGAGCCCGCCGTAATCCGTGGGGGCGGGATGTTTGCCCCTAAGACGGAGCCCCCTGCTCCGGGGAACGAGCGGTATGTGCTCAAAAAGGACGCCTCCCCGGAGGACCTGGAGCGGTACTGGGCGCTCCTTGCGGACACGGGGCGCATGGACGTGAGCATCTCCACGGTGATCGACATGAAGGCCGCCCCGGACACGGTGAGCGCCCTCCGGTGGGACACGGACATCTCCCCCCTCCTCACACCCCAGGAGCGGGACGCCTTCCTGCGGGCCTACGAGTGGGACGAGCTCCTTTCGGCCTACTACCTTGCCTCCGACGACGGGGACCTCCTGGCGGAGGTGCTCAATTCCCTGGTACGGATCGACTACGCCGGGGCGGTGCGGCACGTGTACCAGCTCATCACCGCGGAGGTGGTGGGGGTGCTCAACACCCCGGACCCAAAACTCAACGGCAACTTCGCCCTGATCCCCCTGGACGCGCTCCAGGACGAGCGGGGGCTCATGCTGGAAGGCCGCGTCACGGAGCTCGCGGTGCGCATCAAGGGCGCGAAGGACACGGTGATGCCCGGGGCGGCTGAGTCCCCGGGGGCGATCGAATCCGCCCTGAAGGGGGAGCTCGCCAAAGCGGGGAAAACCTTGCCCGAAGATTTGGGGGTTTTCGGATGGGAGGGGTACGTCAAGGACTATCTGGCGGCCTCCGCCGGGGACAACTGGAGCACCCGCATCCTGGTGATCATCCTCTTCATCCTGTCCTTCCTGGGTATTGCGAACACCATGCTTCTTGCCATACTTGAGCGTACCAAGGAAACCGGCATGATGCGGGCCCAGGGCATGACCGACGGGGAACTGCTTTTTACCTATATGATCGAGGCAGGCATGGTAGGGCTCTTCGGCGCGGCGATCGGGGTCGTCCTGGGGTGTCTCATCAACATCCCCATGGTGAACACGGGGATCGATCTCTCCGCAATGACCGAGGCCATGGGGGGCGACATCGGCTACCGGGTGAACGGCTTCTTCCGGTCCGCCTGGAATATCCCGGTGATTGCCGGGTCGGGGGTCCTCGCCACGGTGATTTCCGCGGTGATGGCCTTCTTCCCCACCAGGAAGGCCCTGTCCATGGCCATAACGGACAGCATGAGGTTTGAATAACGGGGTGGCGATGCCACCTTTTATAAAGGAGCCGGCGGCTAGGCCGTTTTTATAAAAAGGATTTGACTATGGAAGCAAACGTGAAAAAACATGGGTCTTTGCAAAGCACGGGGATGCTGGCGCTGATCGCCCTGCGGAACATCCGGCGGAACGGGCGGCGCACGGTGCTGTGCGTGGTGGCGGTGGGGATTGCGGTGTTCTTTACGATCGTCATGCAGGCCATGATGGCGGGCATGATAAGCGCCATCGAGCAGGTGGTGCGGGTGTTTGAAACCGGCACGGTGAGCGCGGTCTCCGGGGACTTCGAGGCGGAAAAGGAATACTTCCCCGTGCAGTACCCGGTGGGGGAGGGTAGGTCCCTCTCGGAACTGAAAGCCACCCTGGGGGAGATACCCGGCGTGAAGGCGGTGGTGGGCAGAATCACGGCCTTCGCCACCCTCCAGGACAGCACGATAAAGCACGCCCTCCTCTGGGGCATCGACGCGGCGGAGGAAACCGCCCTGAACGACTTCAACCAGACGGACAAGACCAACGGCCTGGTGGAGGGGCGGTTTCCGTCCCCTGGGGCTAACGAGTGCGCCATCGGCGTGAGGATGGCGAAAAAGGCGGGCCTCCGGATCGGCGACCGGGTGCCCCTCAAGACGGTGTCCTCCCAGTTCTCGGACAAGCTCTGGAGTCCCGCGATAACGGGCATCTTCGAGTTCGACTACATGAAGTACGACGAGGACGTGGTGATCGTGGATCTGGGGCGGCTCCAGCGGCTCCTGGGCCTGGGGGGCGCGGTGCAGCAGGTTCTGGTCTTCGCCGAAAGGCCCGACCAGAGCCGGGCAATCTCCAACGCGGTGCGGGAAATTCTGCCGGATGACGTGGTGCGGGAATGGCGGGACAACTACTACGTGGCCATGATGCAGCAGAGTCAGGTGATTTACGTGGTCGCCTACCTGGTGTTCCTTATCGTGGCGAGTTTCCTCATCATCAACACGGTGGTGATGATCATCCACGAGCGCATCAAGGAAATCGGCATGATGGGAAGCCTGGGCATGACAAGGCGGGAAATCGTGGAGGTCTTCTTCTTCGAGGCCCTCTTCTTGAGCATCCTGGGGGCCCTGGCGGGGGCCGCCGTGGGGGCGATCACCACGGGTATCGGCTCCATCTTCCCCCTGGACTTCAACGCCATGACCGGGGGCGGGTTCAAGGAGTTCCCCATAGCGGGCACCCTCTACCTGCAATTCTCCCCGGCAATCCTCGTCCAGGGCTTCCTCTTCGGGGTGGTCATCGCGGGAATCTGCACGCTGTTCCCGTCACTTAAAAGCGCGTTCATCGAGCCCGTAGAGGCATTAAGGAGGTAGCTATGAAGAAAGTCATTTTGACAATGGCCGTCATCTTGTCAGTGGCGGCCCTGTTCGCCCAGCCTTCGGCAACCGAATTGCTCAAGAAGGTTGACGATAACGAGGTGTACGAGACGATTCAGTACAAGGGGAACATGATCATCGACTACAACAGGCGGCGCTACGTGAAGGAGATGACCGCCTACGCCAGAGGGAACGCCTACAGTTACATGGAATTCACTAACCCCGAGGACGCGGGCACCAAGTACCTGAAGCGGGAAAACCGGCTCTACGTGTATTCCCCGGACACGGAACAGGTGATGCCCATTTCCGGGCACATGCTCCAGGAGTCCATGATGAATTCGGACCTCTCCTACGAGGACTCCATCGAAAACGAGACCCTCTCGGCCCGGTACACCCCCTCCCTGGGGGGGAGCGATTCCTGGGACGGGAAGGACTGCTGGATCCTGGACCTTTCGGCAAAAAAGAAGACCGAGAGCTACCCCAAGCGGAAGCTCTGGATCGACAAGGCGACCGGGGACGTGCTCCACTACGAGCTCTTCGCGCCCTCCGGGGCCAAGCTGAAGGACTACACCCTCACCCGGATCGAGGTGATCGGCGGGCTGCGCTTCCCCTGCGAGTTCGAGATGCGGGACCTGCGCCGGAAAAACAGCAAGACCTCCTTCGTGATGAAGGAGGTCAAGCTGAACGTGCCGATTAACGACAGGATTTTCAGCACACAAAATCTGGAGCGGAACTGATGAAGAAATTTTTTTCGGTGATTCTGGTGTCGGCCCTTGGGGCGCTCGTGGTTGCCGCGCCGTCCTTTTCCGGGGTGTTCGACTCGAAGCTTTCCCTCGGAGCGGGGGCGGGGGACGGAACGCCGGAGTTCCTCTGGGGGCTTGAGGAATACCTCAACCTGCGGATGAAAGCTTCCCTCGGGGACCGGGTGACCTTTAACGGCGCGTTCAATGTGGCCGCCGCCGGAGGTATGTACGCCGCCGCCCTGGGGGCGGTCCAGACTCCGGCTGCCCAGGCCCTGTCCCGAAATTACAGCGCCTCCATCGAGCTGGAGCGGCTCTACTTCCGCATTAACACCGACAGGGCGGACATCGAGGCCGGGCTCATGCGTCTGGCCTTCGGGTACGGCCTGGCCTGGTCGCCCATGGACTTCCTCAACCCCAAGAATCCCCTGGTGTCCGACGCCCGGCCCAGGGCGGCCCTCGCCGCTTCGGTCACCGCATACCCCACGGAGACGATGAAGGTCCAGGCTTTTTTCGCGGGGCCCCAAAACCCCTTCGATTTTGACGGCGGCGGCATCCGCCTGGGCGCGATGGCGGAGAATCACTGGGATGCCTTGAGCCTCCAGGGAATCTACGCGGGGGAAATGCCCAGAGAAAAAACCGCTTCCTTTCCGGGTTCCCAATACGGGGTGCACCGGGCGGGGCTTTCCGTCAAGGCCGACCTCAAGGTCACCCTGATCGGGGAGGCCCTCTACACGTGGAACACCGGCGTAACCACCGGCGTGGACGGGCTTTCCGCCAGCCTGGGGGGGGACTACTCCTTCCTCGACGGGGACGTCTACGTGCTCGCCGAGTATCTCTACAGCGGGGAACACTCCCAGACCGCCCTGAGCGCCGAAAATCCCGCCGGTTTCACGGGCCGGCACTATCTCTTCGCGTCCGGGGCCTATCTCTTTGACGACTACACGAGTCTGACTGTGGGCCTGGCGGCGAATTGTTCCGACTGTTCCTTCACCCCGATCGTCACGTTCCAGACGGACTTCTTCCAGGGGGTCACCTTCATCGCCGCGGCCAGGGCGCCCCTGGACCGGGCCGCCTCCGGGGACCAGTCCCTCCGGGGCGAGTTGGGGGCCGACAATTCCGGGGTCAAATTCCTGGCTGACGTGACGGTGCGGGTCAAATTTTAACGGCAGTGTGCTAAAATAAGGAGGACATTCCAGATGGTTGATAACAAGTTAAAGAAAATTTTTGCCCGGGGTGAAGCCGCCCTTGGCAGTTTCATTACGTGTAACGCCCCCGACCTGGTGGAGATCTACGCCCTTGCCGGGTTTGATTTTGTCATTATTGACAATGAACACGGGCCGATGGGCCAGGAGAGTTCCCAGCACCTTATCAGGGCGGCGGAATGCCGGGGCATTACGCCCATTGTGCGGATTCCCAATTCTGATGAAAGCACCATTCTGCACATCCTGGACGTAGGCGCCCACGGAATTCAGATTCCCCAGGTGAACGATGCCGAAACCGCCCAGGCAATCGTCCGGCGGGCAAAATACAAGCCCGCCGGTTCCAGGGGCGTCGCCTTTCCCCGCGCCGCTGATTACGGCCTGACGGATCTGGGCGCTTATTTTGAGCACGAAAACAGCGAGGTGATGATAGTCACCCATTGCGAAAACACCCTCTGCCTTGAAAATCTCGATGCAATCTGTCAGATCCCGGAAATCGACGTCATTTTCCTCGGCCCCTACGACATGTCCCAATCCATGGGAATCACCGGGCAGGTCACCCACCCCCGCATCGAGGAAGCTGCAAAAAAAGTCGTCGCGACCGCAAAAAAATACGGCAAAGTCGCGGGTATTTTTGCGGGGAATGGAAGCGCCGCCAAAGAACGGGCGAAACAGGGATTCCAGTATGTCGCCGTGGGTGTGGACACCACGCTCTTCGGCGCCGTATGCAAACAGGAAGCCCAAGCCTTCAAATCATAGGCGCAAAGCGAATCCTCCGGGAACTACGTTCCACCTCCCTTGCCCAGCCCCCGGCATTATGCTACACTTCGCCCATGCCGGTCCAGCCGAAAGCAAACACCGCCAGGGCCCATTGCGGCGAAATCCTCCAGAACATCGAGCGCATCCTCTCCGCTGCCCTGGAGAACGACGGCGAAGAATCCCGCTATCCCCTCTCGGCGCCGGTGAAGGCCCTCCTTCAGGCGGGGGGGAAGCGCTGGCGGCCCCTGCTCATGGCGCTCTGCGCGGAACTTGGGGCGGGGCATGAGGACGGTGCGCCGCCCTCACCGGAGGCCGCGCAAAAGGCGGAGGCGGCCTGTCACCTTGCGCCCATGGTGGAGTTCGCCCACACGGCCAGCCTGATTCACGACGACATCGAGGACGCCTCGGACATGCGGCGGGGGAAGCCCGCGGCCCACATCACCTGGGGGGTGGACACGGCGCTCAATGCCGGCTCGTGGCTCTACTTCAAGGCCCTGGAGTGCGTGGAGGATCCCCGGATAGACCCCGCCCTGCGGCCCGCCCTCTACGCCCTCTACGGAAGGGAGCTCCGCCGGCTGCACCTGGGGCAGGCCATGGACATCGCCTGGCACAGGGACCCGGCGTTTTTTCCAACCCGGAACGACTACCTCAGGATGGTCACCCTAAAGACGGGAACCCTGGCGTCCCTGGCGGCCCAGGCCGGGCTCATCCTGGGGGGGCGGGCGGATAAGGCGGCGGACGCCGGGCAGGCGGCGGCGGGAATCGGCGCGGCCTTCCAGCTCCTGGATGACGCGGCGAATCTATCCACGGGGAATCCGGGCAAGAAGCGGGGGGACGACGTTGTGGAGGGGAAAAAGAGCTTCGTCATCATCCGGCACCTGGAGGAGCGGCCCCAGGACGCGCCCCTCATCGCAGGGTGTTTTGCCCGGGCAAAGGCCGAGGGCATCGAAAGCCCCGCGGTGGAGCGGCTTATCGCCCTGGTCACCGAGTCCGGGGCGCTTTCCCAGGGGGCTGCGGAGGCCCGCCGCATGATGGAGGGGGCCTGCGGGGCCTTTGAATCACGCTTTCCGGGGCAAAAAAAACTGGCAAAATCTGTCACGAATCTCTTTTTGCCATTGCCCTAATCTTTTTTTTGGGCTATACTATGGTGAAGGGTATGACAAGAGAAAACGCGGAGACGCTGAACACACAGGCCATAGAGCTTGCCGCACAGGGTGACTACAACGAAGCCATCGCCTGCTTCAAGCGCGCAATTTCTATCGAGAAGTCCAATATTCTTCTGTGGTACAACCTGGGCATCACCTACCGGGATTTGGGCGACCTGGAGCTCGCAAGGACCACCCTGGAATACGCCAACGACCTGGCCGAGGGGGAGGACGAAGAAATCCTGGAGACTCTCTCCCTCCTCTGCTTCACCATCGGCATCATGGACGAAGCTTTCGCCTACTGCATGGACGGTCTCGCCCTGAACGACAAAAATCCCCACCTGTGGAACAACCTGGGGGTCCTCTTCTTCAACAACACCGAATACGAGGACGCCTGCTATGCCTTTGAGAACGCTGTCAGCCTGTGCCCCTACTACTACGACGCCCTCTTCAACCTGCGGGACACCTACATCGAGCTGGAGAACGACGCCGGGGCCGAAGAGTGCGAGCGCCGCATGAGCGGGCTTTTTCCGGGGGACTCCTCCCTTGCGTGACAAAGCCATCGTCACGTCCATTTCCCCCCAGGGTATCCTCGTCACCCCCCTCCTCACGGACACGTGCATCAGTTGCGCGGAATCCTCCTGCGCAAAGCGGGGCCGTCCCTTTCCGGTGGACAATCCCCGGAACTTCCCTATAACCACGGGGTCGGTGGTGTCCGTGTCCGCCAGGGCAAGCGCCACCGTTGCCCAGGGGTTTTTCTCCCTGTGCTTTCCCCTGGCAGCCGCTGTGGGGGGATTCTTCGCCGTGGGACCCCTGGCGCTGGCCCTGGGCCATACGCCCACCGAGGGGCTCAAGGCCCTGGGGGTGCTCCTGGGGCTGGGTGCGGCGGTGGCTATCGTGGTTGTGTCCGGCAGGGTGTCCTCCGGGCGGCGGGCGCGGGCGGAAATTTCCGCTGTGGCCGGAGGGATGACCCCGGAAGGGTCCGCCGGGGCGGACATCACTCGGTAAGTTTTTCTGTCTGGGTAATCTTGTCAATCACGATGCTCACTTCTTCTATCAAAATGCCCGTGTATTTTTCGATGTTGTCGATGATGTACTCCTGCATGTGGTGAATCGCCCCGGTCAGGTGGACTCCGAAGGGCACGTCGACGGTGATGATGAGCCGGTAGCCCTGCTGGTCGCTTCGGATGCTGAGTTTTTTGAGCCGCACCTCCGGGTCGTACTCGGCTACGCAGTGCATGACCATCTGGGTGAGGGCCGCCTCGGAAATGCTGATTCGGCCTTTCTTTGAGAATTCCGGCCTGACCACGGATTTTTCGTAGAGCTTGTCCCCGCTTCCGGCGGCCCGTCGTTTTTGGAACACCCGCACAACGTCAAAAAAGATGTGGGGGTAATTGCGCTTGATTTCGATGGCCGGGACGGGAATCACGTGTTTGCCCTCAACGTTGCGGCTCCTGATGGCCTTGTCGATTTCTTCCTGGGTGGCGATTTCTTCAATATGAATCATCGTCTCCGGCGCGGGCAGTTGCAGCCTGAGCACGATTTTCTGAATCATCTTTTCCGATGTGCCGAGTATCAGGATTTTCTTTGCCTTGAGTTTTTGCAGGGCCTTGGCAACCTCGTCCCGGTGTTTTTTGTCGTCAAAAAGGGCCACCTTGATTGCGCTGAGGAAGGTCTTCTCCCGCTTTGCCGAATGGCCCGCCAGGATCTTGTCCTCCTTGATGAGGAGGCCGTCGTCGATGATGACGTCGATGTTGTATTTTTGGGCAAGCAGTTTTGCCCGGAAACTTTTTCCCGTGCCGCTTGCCCCAACGAGCGCGAATGTGGTCACTCCTTTAAAAAGCCAGACAATATCCTGTAATCTGAACATCTGTAGTTATTATCGGAACTTGGCCGCCCTTTATCAAGATGGGGTCACGCTGAAAAACCCGAAGTCTTTCAGCGCTTCCCTAGATAACGGGCGCGGTTCTCCGGGGTTTCAAACACGTCAACCGCAAAGAGGCCCCTGACGCCCCGCTCCCCCAGGGCGTCCTCAAGGCCCTCAAAAATATGACGGGCGATTCGCTCGGCGCTGGGATTCTGCTCAAAGACAGCCATGTCGTTGAGGCAGGTGTGGTCCAGGGCCGCGCACACCTCCCGGAGGCATTGCTTTATGACCCCAAAATCCGCGACCATGCCCCCTTCGCCAAGGGTCTCCCCCCGCACGTGGGCATAGACCGCATAGTTGTGGCCGTGGAGGTTCTCGCACCTGCCGTGAAAGTCGCGTAAAAAATGGGCGGCCGCAAAATCCGCCCGCACCCGGAGCTCATACACGGGAAGAGGGTAGCACAAAAAAAGCATTTGGAAAACCAGGCCCGGGAATCAGCTCGGGCAGGGGCAGTGCCTCTGCCGTCATGGATGACGCGGTTTGTGCTGCAGCCATCACGGGATTAACACGGGGCGCCAGGGGCGTTATGCTTGAGATACCCTATTTCGACACTGGTTTATGACCCATAAGAAGAAAAATAACACCGCAGACAGCAAAACCAATGCCCATTGTTAAAAGACAATAAATCAATAACATACATTACTCCTTATACTTTGCAACAAGCAGTATCCCCAAAAATGCAAAAATTATGGTAAGCATTATCCCAGAAATAACAATGGCTGTCTGGTTTATCTCCCCGCGAATAATGATGCCAAATACAAAACTCGCCAGAGCAAGTTTGCTTACATCTATCATCATTTGCCCGAGATTTGCCAAAGCTTTTCGACTTGTACTAGTTGACAAAAAACACCTCCTTAATCCACTTGACATGAAAAGAACACTTTCGAGTATATCAAAAAAAAGCGGCAAAAGCAATTAGTGTCAAACCGCGCCCCCTCATCAGCTCGGGCAGGGGCAGTGCGCTTTTAGACGCCTTAATGACAGCCCTTTGAGCGCCTCTCGCGGGGGGCTGCCCCGGCCCTCTACAGCGCCTCCTGTTTGGCGCCCGTTCCCGCGTTCACCTTGCCATTGCCGGGCAAATCTCGCTGCCATGGATGGCAGCGCAGGTGGGGGCACAGTTTTCGCATACAAGCCGCCTTGGCGGCGCGAAAACTGTGATGGCACGGATGCCGCGGGCATGGGTGAAGTGTTGACAGATGAAAGACAAGGATTTACAATTATTCTATGGACGATGATGAGCTTATGCGCCGGTTTGACCGCATCGAATCATTCCTGGCGCTGATAGCAGCGAACACGAAACCTGAGCGCTTCTGGCAACGGATCGTAAATTTAGGCGCGGCAGTTGTCGGAATCTTAGGCGTTGTCGCTGTCATAGACCAAATTATCACATGGTTCAAAGGGTAAATGTATGACACAATTTCTTTTGGGTTTGGCGCTGATTGCCATCGCAATCCTCGGTTTTTACGTGGCCCGGCCCCGCTGAGAGAAAAAATTTTTGTTAGTGTGCGCTCCATGCCGTCCCAATCGGGGGGCTTGCTTTGGGCTAGAGCCATTGCGGGGCACGGATGCCGCGGGCGCCGGGGGGATTACGGGGGCATCGCCCCGCTGTAGGCGTTTTTGCGGTTTTTGAGCATGGCCGCTAATGCTAGTATAATTTTCCGGTCGGCGGTGTCCAAATATTCCATAGTTTTGAACATAAGCCGCATGTCTGGGGGAAACGCTGCAAGGCTTTGCTTTGCGCCGGCATCTTTGCCCGTCACCAGATACTCCACGGACACCCCCAACGCCTGCGCAATTCTGACGGCGGCTTCGGCGGATGGAATTTTTGCCCGTGCTCCCAGGTAACTCGCTATTGTTTGGGACTTTATGCCTGAAAGCGCGGCAAGTTGCTTGGTTTGCATATCCAAAAAGAGCATTTCCTGTTTCAGATTTTCTCTAAAACCCATATTTAAAAAATGCAAAAAAACATGATTTAGGTCTTGACAAAAATGATTTTAGTCAATATATTTAAGAGGCTATGATTATAGTCATTAAATCGCCATGGACAGCGGTTTTGCACCGTTCCGTTTAGGGCGGTTCCTCCGGCGTTTCTTTTGAGACTCTTAGCGCCGGAGGGCCTCCCTTGTTTATAGA